>CAYGFI010000275.1:0-4173 GCA_964349045.1 uncultured Chitinophaga sp. | reverse complement strand
GATAAATTAGTTAACATCTTTTTTTAAAAAGTGTAAAAAAAAATCCATAATATGATTATTGCATTAAAATATATCATATAATTACATCAAATTTTATAGTGGAATTTTGGTTTAACAGATGAATCATAATTCAGTAGTAATCAATTATTTAACAATTAAAAATTTTTAAAAAAAATTAAAGAAGCATCGCTTTCTTATGAAATCAGAAGAAAAACAAGCAATGACCACTCCCTCAGGTGAGGCTGATGGTCAGGAACCTCCAAGCAGTTATGTGCGGTTCCAAAATGAAACTCTAAGCTTCACTGCAAAAACAAAAAAAGAATTCCCCATAAACGAAAAGACACGGGCTTTTAAGGAAAGATTCTTTCCCGGTGTCAGCTCTCCCGACTGGAATAACTGGCAATGGCAAATCAGAAACAGTTATGCCTCCCTAAAGCAACTGGAAACTTTTCTCCATCTCTCACCTGAAGAAAAAACAATTTCCGACAGGGAAATCAACCTCCCGATGCGAATAACTCCATATTATGCCAGTTTACTTGATAAATGTAACCCTCTTCAGGCTTTACGCAGAACCGTGGTACCGGTAATTGATGAACTTATTGTATCTCCCGGGGAAGTATCTGATCCGTTAGGTGAAGGACACGATAGCCCGGTCGATCTGATCGTGCACCGTTATCCGGACAGGGTACTTTTTCTGATTACGGGAATATGCAGTGTTTATTGCCGTTACTGCACGCGTTCACATATGGTAGGCAAACAGGAAAAAAGCCATCCTAACCTTTCCAAAATTGATGCGGCGATTGAATATATTTCAAGTCATGCTGAAATCCGGGACGTTCTGCTTTCCGGTGGAGACCCGCTTACCATGTCAGACAATCGCCTTGAGTATATTCTGGAGCGTCTCAGAGCAATCAGGCATATTGAGATCATCAGAATTGGCACCAAAGTTCCTGTTGTGCTTCCTCAGCGTATAACTTCTGAACTGGTTAAAAAGCTTAAAAAATATCATCCTCTCTATCTTAGCATACATTTTACTCACCCTGATGAGATGACTGAAGAAACCCGGACAGCTTGTAACCGGTTGGCAGACGCGGGTATTCCGATGGGCAGCCAGACAGTTTTGTTAAAGGGGATTAACGATGAAACTGAGATATTTACAAAACTCACACACGAACTTCTTAAAGTCAGGGTACGACCCTACTACCTGTATCAATGTGATCCGATTCCGGGATCATCGCATTTCAGAACTCCCGTGAAAAAAGGTCTTGAGATTATTAAAGGTCTCAGGGGATTCACATCAGGCTATGCTGTACCACATTATGTTATTGATGCTCCCGGTGGTGGTGGTAAAATCCCTCTTTTACCTACATATTTTGAAGGGAAAAAGGATGGAGATATAATTCTATCCAATTATGAGAATAAAAAATTCAAGTATCCGGATTATATGTAACTTTTTACCCGGATTGTAAGAGTACATCTGAAATAATTAGAAAAACCAGAAAATGGAAGAATCATAATGATTCTTCCGTTTTTTATAATATAAAAAATGAATATCGGATTAACTTACGATTTGCGGTCGGAATACCTGAAACAGGGTTATTCTGAGGAAGAAACTGCCGAATTCGACAGGGAAGAGACTGTTGCCGCTATTGAATCGACTCTTAATATACTGGGATACAGCACCGAAAGGATCGGGAATGTTAAGCAACTTGCCAAAGAACTGGTTTTCGGAAAGAGATGGGATATCGTTTTTAATATCTGTGAAGGCATGTATGGAATTGGACGAGAAGCGCAGGTTCCGGCTCTTCTCGATGCCTATAATATTCCTTATGTTTTTTCCGGCCCGCTCGTTTTAGCTCTAACCTTGCATAAAGCTATGACGAAAAGTGTTGTACGCGATGCAGGTGTCCCAACACCAGCTTACCATGTGGTTTATAATCAGGAAGAAATTGAATTAGTAAATCTTCCTTTTCCTCTTTTCGCAAAACCGCTGGCAGAAGGCACGGGCAAAGGGATTGATATGAATTCAGTGATTCAGAATCCTGAACAGCTAAAGGAAAGATGTATGTATCTGTTGGATCGTTTCAAGCAACCTGTTCTTGTTGAAACCTATCTGAGCGGAAGAGAATTTACTGTTGGAATTATTGGTACAGGTGAAAAAGCCCGTTCCGTGGGCGTCATGGAAATTATACTCAATGAGAAGGCTGAGAAAAACGTTTACTCCTATGTAAACAAGGAGGAATGTGAGGAACTGGTGGAATATGTACTGGTTAAAGGTCCGGTTGCGGAAGCCTGCGAGAAAGTTTCGCTGGACGCCTGGAGAGCCCTTGGCTGCGAGGATGCCGGAAGAGTTGATGTTCGCCATGATGATAATGGAATCCCAAACTTTATCGAGGTAAATCCCCTGGCGGGTATTCATCCTGAGCATTCCGATCTGCCTATTTTAAGTACGAAAAATGGGATATCCTACCCCGAATTGATGCAAATGATAATGGAATCAGCAGTTAAAAAGATAAAGAAAGGTGATCAGACGGAAGACTAAACAATGAAAAAAGTCCTCATTTTCATCAATAAAATCTCAGAAAACCCGACAGAGGATGAGATGGATGTGCTTTCCCAGGCCACAGAGGTTGAAGCAGCCCTTTCAGAGCTGGGTTATCATTCTTCCCGGGAATTCATGGATCTTAACCTTGAAAGAGCTAAACAAAACATACACAAACAATCACCTGACGTAGTCTTTAATCTCGTTGAAACCGTTGACCGGAGAGGTGATCTGATTTACCTGGCACCGGCTCTGCTTAGCAGCATGCATATTCCATATACCGGTTGTACCCTTGAGGGCATGTTCCTCACTTCCAACAAGTTACTCACGAAGCAATTGCTTGTTCACCATGGTGTCAGAACTCCTGAATGGTTTGAGTGTTCAAGGCTACACGATCTTAATCCCTCGAAAACATACATCGCCAAACCCCTTTGGGAAGATGCATCAGTGGGAATTTCCGACAGCAATGTTTTCTCAGGAGGTAACACTGAAATTCCCGGTCAGTTTAAGGAGCGCTGGGGCAAAGACTTTTTCATTGAGGAGTTCATCGACGGCAGAGAGTTTAATATCTCGGTACTCGGGGGAGAAACAGGTCCGCAGGTAATGCCACTGGCTGAAATTGTATTTCATGAATTTCCTGAAAACAAGCCCAGGATTGTAGGATATGCTGCAAAATGGGATCATGATACTTTCGAATATAAAAATACACTTCGGAGTTTTGATCTTAGCCGTACTTCCCCGGCATTGCAATCAGAATTAAAGGGAATGGCATTACTTTGCTGGAAAATTTTTAATCTCAGGGGATATGCCCGCGTTGATTTCCGGGTTGATAAGTTCAACAAACCTTATGTACTTGAGATCAATGCCAATCCCTGTATATCACCCGATTCAGGTTTTTTTGCAGCCTGTTCCAAAGCAGGACTAAGCTTTACAGAAGTAGTTAAACGAATCATTTACGACGCTATATCATGATTATAGATAACCTTACTTTCCGCACCCATATTAAGTTTGCAGATATCGAAGACGTGACCGGAATAGTAAGGTCAACGGGCTATTTCCGTGAAGACGAGATAGAAGTAGCCCGTGAGCTTGTCGACGAAGCCTTCCATATAGGGGAAGAAAGCGGTTATGAATTTATTTTTGCAGATATCAATGGCAGAACGGTAGCATATTCTTGCTACGGCCTTATTCCCTGCACATTAAAAAGTTACGACCTCTACTGGATAGCCACCCATAACGATTACAGGGGAAAGGGGATAGGTCGTCTGGTACTGGAAAAAACAGAAGAAGCAGTAAAGCGCCTGGGAGGAAAAACTCTATATGTTGAAACCTCTTCTAAAGAACAATACATTTCCACAAGGGTGTTTTATGAGAAGAATAATTATATTTTAAAGGTCCGGTTTGAGGATTTTTATGATATCGGGGATGATAAGTGTGTGTATATAAAGGTGGTTTCTTAGAGTTTATAATGTTTGTAATGTTTGTAAAGTTCATAAAGTCTGAAAGTTAAAAGTTCGTGACGGTCGTGACGGTCGTGACGGCGTGACGGTCATCACGTCATCACGTCATCACGTCTTCACGAATTCTAAGATAAAAACAAGCTTTTCAACAAAAATTTTGTTTATAAGTTA
>CAYGFI010000274.1:0-4272 GCA_964349045.1 uncultured Chitinophaga sp. | reverse complement strand
ATGTAAAAAAATTTAAACGCAATAATTGATATCCGAATCGATCAAATTAGTTGCTGTTGTTATTACTTATTATCCTGATTTAGATGAGGTAAAACAAAACATAAAGCAATATATTGTGTTTGTTGACAAAATTATTATATGGGATAACACCCCCATTGCTCAAAGAGTTAAACAAAAAATAAACCTTCCTGAATTTGAAGAAAAAATAATTTATTTAGGAACAGAGAAAAACGAAGGCATAGCATTTGCGATTAATCGAGGTATAGAATGGGCTATTAAAAATAAATATTCTCATATACTTACAATGGATCAGGATAGTTGTTGGGACAATTTTACTTTTTATAAGAATCATATTATAAAATTTATGACTGATCAATCTATCGGAATATTTTCGCCTGTAATATATGAGCAGCACAAACGTGAATTTGCAGAAATAACTTTTGTTAAAGATGCAATTACATCTGGTTCAGTATATAGTATTGAAATGGCAACAAAAATTGGAGGGGTAAGAGAAGATTATTTTATAGATGCTGTAGATTTAGAATATTGTTATTGGGCAAAACGAAACGGTTATAATACTGTTGTTATTGGTAATGCTTTCTTAAAACAAAAATTTGGAAATCAAACTGCCAGGTATTTTTTAAATAAAACCTATTATCCTGCTAATTATTCGGCAACTCGGATTTTTTATATAATCCGGAATCATATTTTTTTATGGAAAGAATATCCCGAATTATCTGATTTCGAAAAAAAAAGAATTGTCAATGTATATATCAGGGGTAGAATTAAGGAGGTTATTTTATTCGAAAATAATAAATTAAAAAAATTGTATATGATATGTAAATCCATATTACATGGTTTTTTTGGTATTGGTCTAATTAGAAGACAAGTTAAATGAACAAGATTCGTGCAATAGCCTACTATCTCCCTCAATACCACCCTATTCCTGAAAATGATACTTGGTGGGGCAAAGGTTTTACCGAATGGACTAATGTTACCAAAGCTAAGCCCTTATTTGCAGGTCATAAACAACCCCATTTCCCAGCCGATTTGGGTTATTACGATCTACGTGTTCCCGAGGTAAGGGAGCAACAAGCCCTGCTTGCAAGGGAAGCAGGAATTGAAGGCTTTTGCTATTGGCACTATTGGTTTGGGAATGGGAAAAGGCTTCTGGAACGGCCATTTAAAGAAGTTCTTGAAAGCGGTAAACCTGATTTTCCTTTTTGTTTGGCCTGGGCGAATGAAACATGGTCAGGTATTTGGCATGGTGCATCTGACCATATTTTGATGAGACAAGAGTATCCAGGCAAAGCGGATTACACGAAACATTTTTACGAGATTCTTCCTGCCTTTCTGGATCAGCGCTATATACAAGTGGATAGTAAGCCGTTATTTGTTCTATATAATCCAACAGATTTACCAGATATTAAGGAATTTATTGACTTATTTAATGATTTAGCCATCAAAAATGGTTTGAATGGTATTCACATCGTTGCCAATAATAACAAGATTAATTCTAATGAATGGAATCCGTCAGAATTTGGATTTAACGGCTACACTATATCAGGCCACAACCGGATAATGCACGAAGATAACCCGTTTACCCGGATTCGAATAGGAAAGCCTTTTCTAAAAAGGGCAAAAAACTTTGCGAGAAGAAAAATCATCCATTACCTCGATTTACCCAATGGCTCAAACGATAAGCCTATTTATCTTTATTCTTATGAACAAGCGATGAAGTACTTTTTACACGAAAATATATATAAAACAGAATTGTATCCCACAGTGGTTGCTGGATGGGACAATTCACCTAGGAGCGGTGAAAGAGCCCTAATTCTTACGGGGTACACGCCAGAATTGTTTAGAAAGCATGTCCGGCAGACCATTGACAGTGTAAATACTAATACAAATAAAATAGTTTTTATTAAATCATGGAATGAATGGGCTGAAGGAAATTATTTGGAACCTGAATCAGAATATGGAACCCGATTCTTAGATATATTAAGGGATGAAATTGAGAAATATCATTCAATTAAGGATTAAATTTAAAAGCATAATACTTTGAAAATAGCGGTTTGGCATAACCTGCCTAGCGGAGGTGGAAAACGTGCGTTATACAATCATGTAAAAGTTCTTAAGGAACGAGGCCATTATCTGGAGGCCTGGACAACTGATTTGAAAATGAATTACATGCCATTGGCAGATTTAATAGCAGAACACCAGGTTCCGGTCCGATCAAAGATTGAAGATACCTATAAAATTAAATCTCCAATTCATAAGAACAACCGGAAAATACAGATATTAAAAGAACAAAGTGCCTTATGTGCAGAAGAAATAGAAAAGGCAGGTTTTGATGTTATACTGGCAAATTCATGTGTATACTCTTATATTTCATATATAAGTTTATTTACATCCATTCCTGCAGCAATTTATCTCGGAGAACCATTTCGTTTACTTTACGAAGCATTTCCGGTTAATGTATGGCAGGCACCATCATTCCCATTTAAAATAGGGAATCTGAACAAATTCAGGCGCGATTTTGAACTGACTTATGCACGAAGAGTTCAGGTCCGGGAAGAAATTAAAGCTGCATTAGCCTATAAGACCATTTTGGTAAACTCTTTATTCAGCAAAGAGAGTATTCTGAGAGCTTATGGAATCGAGCCTAAGGTCTGTTATCTGGGAATTGATGATAATAACTTTAAGTTAACAAATACAGTAAAAGAACCGTATGTTGTAGGATTAGGCAAAATATCCGATTCAAAATCAGTGGATAAAGCCATCATTGCTGTTTCAAATATTAAGAAAGATCGCAGGCCGGTCATCAAATGGATTTCAAACGGGTATGATGAGTCTTATCTGGATTATATTAAGAGCTTATCCAACAAGCTGGATGTAATCTTTACTCCATTGATTGATATCGGTGATGAAGAATTGAATGCAATATTGGGTAAGGCAGCAGTTATGATTTACACTCCCAAACTTGAACCATTTGGATTAGCTCCACTGGAAGCCAATATGTGCGGAACTTATGTGCTGGCTGTCGCAGAGGGAGGAATAAGAGAATCCATTGAGCATAATGTGAATGGAACACTTTTCACTGCATTTGATGCACAGAAAATTGCTGGTGAAATGGAGAAATTTATTATCGATCTGGATTTTGCTCAGAAGAAAGGTCTTGCTGCACGAATTCATACTGAGCAAAAATGGAGCTATAAATCTATGGGCGATAATATTGAATACGAATTATCTGCCATAATTAAATCTGGCTAATCATCTGGCTTTAAAACCATAAAATGGTTTTAGTTTTTACACTCTGTTCAAACAATTATCTCGCTCAGGCCATTGCTTTGGGAGAATCGTTGCTTTTCCATAATCCGGATTATGATTTCAAGATCGGGTTAGTGGATAAAAAGAGTGCAGATATAGATTATTCAACGATCCCATATTCAATCATTGAGGTTGAAAACATAGGGATTGCTGAATTTGATAAAATGTTTAAAAGGTACACTATTACCGAATTTAATACAGCTGTCAAGCCTTTCTATTTTCAATACTTTTTTAAATCAGATGATAACACTGATAAATTAATATTCCTTGATCCGGATATATCAGTTTACAATCCTTTTACTGAATTGGAAGAAGCTTTGGATACGAATGAGATTGTACTTACTCCACATTTTACCTCCCCGATAAATGACGATAAATTCCAGACAGAAAATAATTTTCTGAATTCAGGGCTTTATAACCTGGGTTTTATTGCACTAAAAAGAGGGGAAGAATCACAGAGACTAATTGAATGGTGGTCAAATCGATTGGAAACCAAAGCCTTTATCGATTTTTCAAGAGGGATGTTCACTGATCAGATATGGTTGAATTTTGCTCCTTTGTTTTTCGAAAATGTTGAAATATTCAGACATCCTGGATATAATATGGCATACTGGAATATGCATGAAAGAATTCTGAATGCCTTCAATAAAGTAATTTTTAAAGGGGAAATATATCCCCTGATTTTTTTTCATTTTAGCGGCTATGATCCTTTAAAACCTGAAATTTTGTCCAAATATCAAAACAGATTTTCATTCGAGAACAGAGAAGATATCAGTGCTCTTTTCAAAGATTATTCTGAGAAACTTTTCCTGAATGATTATGATAGTTTTATTAAATGCCCTTGTTTTTATTCAATTCAAAAACAAAAGATTGATTTGGAAAATTATATTACTTATAAAAATTCTATTCCCCTTTTTAAAAGGATAGTCAGGGGAATTATTT
>CAYGFI010000273.1:0-4453 GCA_964349045.1 uncultured Chitinophaga sp. | reverse complement strand
CAGGCAGCATGCTCGGAGCCTGGGCAGGAGCCAGGATGTCGGTAAAATGGGGACCTAAGGTAGTAAGGATTATTTTGTTGGCTGTCCTTTTAGTAGCTTCCTTAAAGTTACTGGGAATTTTTTAGATAAACCCGGAGGGCCGAATGCAAGATGATCTCGAGTTGGTCGAATTAAAATAACCAATTCTTTTTTAATCAATAACTATGGTTCAATAATATACCGAATCCATCCCTGTTGGCGAAACGAGGCCTGCGGGTCAATGGTAAATTTAGCAGATGAAGCAGCTTTTAGAACTGCCAGATAAATACAATCATCCTGAAAGTTCGATTCAAGAATTTTAGGATCCCCGATAACATTGCCTTCGCGATCAACATTGATCTGAACTTTTATAATAATTCTTGAAGTAACAATGCAATCCCCTACCACGGGTTTTGGCAAGGTCCCTCTAAGTCCCCTGTTACCCAGTCCGAAACCTTCTCCAGTGCCCAGGCCTCCACCATCACCATAATTATCCGCGCCAGGTGTTCCATCGGGATTTCCCTGGTTGCCTGTTCCTTCTGTTATTCCTTCAGATCCGGTTGTTGTTCCTGTGACTTTATTTCCAAACGCACTTTTCCCTTTGGTATTCCATTGCTCTGCGATTTGTCGCTGGCGATCTTCTTCTGCTTTTTTCCTGCGAAGTTCTTCAGCCTGAATTTTTTGGAGCTCAAGTTGTTTTAATTCATCAACCGAAGGTTTTTTTTCCTTAACCCTGGTATCTTCTAAGTTCTGCGTGTTTTTTGTGAGAACAGGTTCCGGTGTTTGTTGTTTCACATTTTCAACTACAGATTCTTTAACAGTTTCCGAAACCTCCGGCATTGTTTCTTCTTCTCCTCCTTGTGTCTCATCACCAATAGGTTCAACTTCCCCAAATCCGGTTATATCGGTTCCGAAATTTACAAGCACTCCCTGTTCTTCGGGTGGAGGATCAGGATAGCTGAAACCGAAAAATATAAGTATGAACAAAATGAATATGTGAAAAATAATGGTCCCTATTAATCCTCTGGAGCTGTATTTCATGACCGTAATTATTATAAGGAACGAGTACCAAGAATCACTTTGAATTTATTCTTCTTTGCAATTTCCAAAAGTTTGTAAATTTCATTCATATTTACATTCTCATCAGCATTAACGCGAATAGTAGGAGGCTCCTTGGGAGAGCCAAGTTTTTCTGTTAATAAGGGTTCAACTTGTTCAAAAGTACAGGTTTTTTCATCAACCATATATTCCAGACTACTGGTAATGGATATGGTAATTATCGGATTGGCAACCGTTTGATTGCTGCTTTGAGGTAACAGTATATTCGAGGCAACAGGCGCCGTTAATGTTGAAACAAGCATAAAAAAAAGGAGTAAAAGAAACACAATATCTGTCATTCCCGACAAACTGAATGCAATATTGGCCTTATTTTTTGATGCTATTGCCATGCTTGTTCCTTAATTAAAACAACTTTATAGTTTCCTTTAACAGCAATATTCATTACGCTTACCGTTTCTTTAACATTAACATCAGGGGCTGTGGTTAGTTTAAAAGTAGGATCACTGATACCTGCCAGTTTCCGGTCGAGAATTTTGCCTAATTCTTCCAGGCTTACGATTCTGCCATCAATTGAAATAATTCCTGTTCCCCTTAGTAACACTTCAGGTACGGTCTCTGTAATACCCGATGATTGTCCCTGTTGCGGAAGAAGCAGCTTAAGTGCATTGGGGGCGATCATTGTGGAAGTAATCATGAAAAATAACAATAAAAGGAACACGATATCTGTCATCCCTGACATACTGAAACTTACCTGTACCTTATTGCGGGATCTGATTATCATAAGATTATTTTACAGGCTCGTTTAAGAGATCCATAAACTCAGTTGTGCTGGCTTCAAGGGTATTTACAACTTTCTCAACTTTTGCCGCAAGGGTATTGTATGCGAAATAGGCAAAAATTCCCACAATAAGTCCTGCCACAGTGGTAATAAGCGCTGTATAGATCCCTTCAGATAAAAGTGATACATTGATATTATTTCCTGCGCTGGACATTTTCATAAACGATTGAACCATACCGATAACCGTTCCGAAAAATCCGATCATTGGCGCTCCTCCTGCACAGGAAGCGAGGGTTGGAAGTCCCTGTTCAAGTTTATAAATTTCCAGTCTTCCGACGTTTTCTATGGCTGCATTTACATCGTTCAGAGGCCGGCCAATCCGGCTAATACCTTTATGAATCATATGAGCGACGGGATTGTCTGTAGTTTCACACATATTTTTTGCTGCATCAATCTTACCATCCATGATATAATCCCTGATGCGGTTCATAAAGTTAATATCTATTTTTTGAGCCTTTTTTATGGCATAATATCTCTCGATAAATATATAAACTGCAATAATTGAGAGAATAATTATGGGCAGCATAACCCATCCCCCCTTCATTGCAAGGGATAAAAAAGTTTCTTCTTTTGTACCTCCTGTTTGAATTGCAGAGGTCTCAGTAGTTACGATCTGTAAGAGCGTCAGAATATTCATAGCGTACTTTTTTTTTGCGAAGTTATATAAAAAAAACGGTTGGAACAGGGTTTGTATTATGTGGGATTGTTAATATCTCGGGGGATTTATTAACAGGGAGGGGAATAAAGGTAGAATTTAGAAGGTGGAATTTAGAATTAAGGGAAAGATGCTTAATATAGAAAATTCTAAATTCTAAATTCTACCTTCCCTACAGGTGCAATAAAACCGATTGAAAATAATAGGCAGCACAACCGGCAATATATCCGAGAAGGGCAAGCCAGGAGATCTTTCTGAGGTACCAGATAAAGTCGATTTTCTCCAGTCCCATTGCAGCCACACCAGCAGCTGATCCAATGATGAGGATACTGCCTCCGGTTCCCGCGGTGTAAGCGAGAAATTCCCAGAATACCCCGTCCTGGATAAAATTATGAGCGTATTGTATGGCGGCCGGGTCAACCATGGCCTGTATATGCGCCGGATCCATTATTGGATACATTCCCATTGCGCCTGCAACGAGTGGTACATTATCAACAATTGCTGATAGAATTCCAATTGCCATATCGATCAGGTAAACATTTCCAAGGGCATCGTCAAGTGATTTAGCCAGCAAGGTCAGGTGTCCGGCGGATTGCAATGCTGCAACCGCACTTAGAATTCCTAAAAAGAAGAATACTGTAGGTAACTCAACCCGCCGAAGAATGGCCGTAATTTTAAGTTTTGATTTGATTTCAGGATTTTTTTTACGGTGTATGATTTCTGTTACTAACCATATAATTGATAAACTAAGCAGCATTCCCATATAGGGTGGGAGATGGGTAACAGTTTTAAATACCGGAACAAATAATAATCCTCCAACTCCTAAAACCAGCATCAGTTTACGCTCAAAACCATTAGTCAGACTATTGCCATTATCCGTTACGTCCGGACGCGTAATATGTCCTTTCATCGTGAAGCTCACTATAATTAAAGGGACTAAAATATTCACAACGCTGGGAAGGAACACTCTTGTAATGATAGCTATTGTTGATACCTGGCCTCCGATCCAGAGCATAATAGTTGTAACATCACCAATTGGCGACCATGCGCCTCCTGCATTGGCAGCAAGAACTACCATGCTGGCAAAAAACCATCGTGATTTTTTATCGGAAACCAGTTTACGCAGCAATGCCACCATTACAATGGTTGTAGTAAGGTTATCAAGAACTGCTGACATAAAAAAGGTAAGGAAACTCAGGATCCACAATAACTTAACTTTATTAGTGGTATGGATTTTATCCGTGATCACCTTAAAACCTTCATGCTGGTCAATTACTTCCACAATAGTCATCGCTCCCAGCAGGAAAAACAAAATCTCTGCAATTTCTCCCAGATGTTCTATAATCTGAATTTCAACAATCCATTCACGCATGATTTCCAGCCATTCGTGCCGCTCGGCTCCTTCGAGATGAATCAGACTTCCTAAAAATGATTTTAAAACGATTTCGTCCTGGATGCCTTCTTTAGCAGCAACATAGCTCGAAAAAGCCGGACTTAATCCACTGCTGAATATATCGAATGCACCAAAAATATACGCTACCCAGCAGAGTGTGCCAATGGCAAGAGCTGACACAGCTTTATCGACTTTTAAGGGGTGCTCAAGGGCAATTGCTAAATATCCCAGAACAAAAATCACGATCATCAGAAGAAACATAGCTTTTCTTATTAGAGGTTATTTTTTGAAAGCACAAATATAGAAATGATATTTTATTCAAAAGGGAAAAGATAAAAGAAAAGAATTGAAATTTTGAGAATTAGGATTTACTCCTCCTCTTCAATGTCATCCGGTCTTTTACCTGTGCCGGTTGTTTTTTCTTTTTTCTTAAACCTTGAGGTCAACTCTTTCAGATTATTAAACTATTCCTTATAAAAAAAGCCTACAC
>CAYGFI010000272.1:0-4594 GCA_964349045.1 uncultured Chitinophaga sp. | reverse complement strand
GAAGTTAATTCAGTTATTTTCTTTCTCGAAAGTTCAATTTCGAGATTCTGAAATTCCATCTCTTTGGATAAAGAATCAAATTCACGATTATTCCTTACATTCTTTTGCTGTTCTTCATATTTTTTTATTAACGCTTCAGAATTGGTAATATCGAGCTTTTTAGCTGCTATATTATGTTCCAGACTTTTTACTTCCTCATCGAAATTGTGTATCCGGGTCTCAAGTCCCGCGATATCGTCTTCAAGATCCTGGACTTCAAGGGGCAACTCACCTCTCAGAATTTTAATCTTGTCGATTTCTGTGTCAACCTGCTGTAATTCAAAAAGCGCCCTAAGTTTTGCTTCATTAGAAATTTCAAGGGTTTCTTCAATTTTTTTTTTCGCCTCAGCCATAATATTATAGATAATTTATTGGATTGGTATTTGCTTCTGATAAATAAAGTGCAAATTTAGGATAATTTTTTATAAGTAATTCATAAAAAAGCTCTTTTGTAAATTGCTCACTCTCATAATGTCCGATATCGGCTATCATAATCCTGTTTTCTGCTTCAAAAAACTGATGATATTTAAAATCACCTGAAATAAAAACTTCTGCTCCGGATTCAATAGCTTTGCCGAGCAGGAAACTACCGCTTCCCCCGCAAACTGCTACTTTTTTAATCTTTCTGTTCAGTAGTTTAGTATGCCGGACGCACCCGGCATTAAATTTTATCTTTAATAGTTCCAGAAAAGGCTTTTCATCCATTGCTTCCTTTAATTCACCTGTAAGTCCAAAACCCGCTGAAGGGTATCGGTTTGAAAGAGGGTAAAGATCGTATGCCACTTCCTCGTAAGGATGAGCTTTCACAAGCGCATCAACCACCTGATCAGTAAGTACTGCTGGCAATATGGTTTCCACCCTGGTTTCTTTTTCGAAATGGAGTTTACCCTTTTCTCCAACAAAGGGATCGGCGGTTTCAGATGCTCTGAAGCTACCTTCTCCCCTGTTATTAAAACTGCACATATCGTAATTTCCAATTACTCCAGCTCCCGCCTCAAAAACTTTTTCACGTACTGCTTCAGCATGCACATCAGGAACAAAAAACACCAGTTTCACCAGGTTGTTTTTCATGGCATCAAGAACAGAAATGTTCTTCAGATCAAGTTTTTCACAAATTTTCGAACTTACACCTGCTGTAATATTATCGAAGTTAGTATGTACCGAAAGGATGGCAATATCGGCTTTCAATGCCCTGATAAGAATTCTCTCGGTATAGTTTCTACCGGTCAGGCTTTTGATCTCCTTAAAAATCAGTGGATGATGAGATATGATCAGGTTCACTTTTAACGTAACCGCCTCGACCATAACCTCCTCTGTAACATCAAGACATATAAGCGCCGCGTTTATTTCCATTTCCGGATTTCCTGTTTGCAAACCCGAATTATCATACGATTCCTGAAAGGCGAAAGGAGCAGTCTTCTCGAAAACGCGGATAATATCTTTTAACTTCATATAAAATAGTTTCGGGGGAGAAAAACCTGGGGAAATCAGAAAAAAAATAAAGGAAATTATTTCCCAGGTTCCATCTCGTCTCTGATCTCGATTAGCATTTCTTTGATTTGGTTGAGTGTTTGAATAATTTCGAAATCATCGTGTATATCGTTCTTATTCTCTTTCATCTTTTTCTTGGCTCCGGCAAGGGTCATGCCCCTGACTTTCACCAGGTTATAAATCAGATGAAAATTTTCGACATCTTCTTTAGTAAATAACCGGTTACCTTTCTTATTCTTTCTGGGTTTTATGACATCAAATTCCTTCTCCCAGAACCTGACCAGGGAAGTATTTACGTCGAACATTTCGGCTACTTCACCAATACCATAAAAAAGTTTTTCAATTTTGGGCTCTTTGTAAGGCATTTGTAAAAAATTATAAGCTTTAAAAAAGATATACAAAGTATAACAAATCTCAGGAAAAAACAATTATTTTTCAAATATCCATCCATCATTATCGATGGTTACCGGCGAATCCGGGAAATCGGCAAGGGTTAATTCGTGAATTTTATAGATCACCCTTTTTTGCGGATCAATTTTAGCCCCGCCTTCTCCCGACTGATATACGGGTATAATTTGTGCTTTCACAAAATTACCATCCGGTCCAAGCCATGTTTTGATCAGCGGACAAATCCCATTCGGACCAGCAAGATTAAAACGGGCCCAGGTGCTGAAATTTCCGAGGCTGTATCCAATCAATCGGTTTTTATAAATCTCAACAGCACGCGTGACATGAGGTCCGGAGCCCATCACAAGGTCAGCCCCTGCATCAATCACATCATGCGCAAACCGATATACGTTTCCACGGTTAAATCCCATAAACGATTCATCTTCGCGCGTAACATGCTGATAATCTTTACCCTCTGCTCCTCCATGGAAATATACCAGAACAAAATCGCAACTATCATTTAGCATAGAAACCAGTCTTTGTGCGTCGGAATAATCTCTCAAATCAGCTGTCCCGGTATGAGGTGCAAAAGCTGCAAACCCTATTCTGAATCCTTCTCTTTCAATGATTACATAAGGCTTTGAAGCCAATCCGGCATAAGCCATTTTATTTTCCGACAAATGACGGGAAGTATTAACCCGTCCTTCATATCCAAAATCGTTCACATGATTATTTGCCAGGCTCAAAACATCGAAACCTGCATCGATAATGCAATCCAGGTATGATTCGGGCATCCTGAAAACATAACAGTTATTGGTATCCCTGCATTCCTTGGGGATTCCTCCTTCACCTGAAAATACTCCCTCAAGATTACCAAATGTCACAGTTGCATCAAGGAGATAGGGCTTCACCTCCGATAATAAAGGATAACAATTATTATTGGGAGGAAGATAGGATTCAGAAGGATAATTGGTTCCCAACATAATGTCACCGGCAGCTATAACGGTAATCCCCTTCTGATTAGTAATTATTATTGAGCTATCCTCAACCTGTGCCGCAAGGCTTGAAAAGCAAAATACATATAGGAGGAAGGATAAAACAATCCATTTTATCATAAATTTCAGAAAACGTGTTATTTGTCCGAAAATACTAATTAATATCAAAGCTTGGATCAGAGTTCGAGTAGAGTCTGATCATCTTATCATATTCTTCTGCAGTCAGGTCATTGGCATAATAGTTTATCGGGTTTACCGCCTTCCCGTTAACATGTACCTCGTAATGCAAGTGAGGTGCTAAGGAAAGACCCGAGCTTCCCACGGAGCCGATAATATCTCCCCTTTTAACCCTGTCGCCTTGTTTAACGAATATTTTATCGCAATGCCCGTATAGTGTTATGTAACCATAACCATGATCCACGAGAATTTTATTTCCATATCCGCCAGAGGTGTATCCTGCCTGACGAACGATCCCATCTGCAGTTACAAAAATATTGGTACCTCGGGGACAGGTAAGATCAATACCGGCATGAACTCTGAAAACATGAAGTATTGGATGAAGCCTGAAACCAAACGGAGAACCGAAATGTGTCAGTTCCTTGATGCTGACAGGCTGGATGGCCGGACGGGCAGCAAGACGTTTTTCCTTAGTCACAGCCATTTCCACAACATCATCATAGGATCTGGATTGAACGACAAGTTTCTTGGCAAGAAGATCCAATCGGTTATCAATTGATGTAATTATCGGGCTAAATCTGGCGTTGGAAAATTTTTCCTCAGTATTACCTCCTGAACCGGCATCTCTCAGTGAGGGAGGAAGGGGATCGACTTCAAAATAGGTGCGGTAAACATGGTCATCGTTATATTCAATATCTGAAAGAATTTCCTCGAATTTGAGTAATTCAGTTTTCATTACCCTGAGCTTAAGTAAAGTCCGGGACTGCTCCTGATTAAGACTTTTTATTTTGGGGGATTCGAATAAGTCGTATCCGAAAAACAAAATTACCAGAGCCATGATTATAGTGACAGACAGGAAAGGCAAAACTCTGTAGAACCTCTGTCTGAATGAATACTTTACCTTCTCAAAAAGAAGAGTATCAGAATTGAATTTATATTTTCCTGAAGCCATAGGAGATAAATGTACGAAAAATATTTTTCAGTCAAATGACTGTCCGGATTTAATACTTAATAAAATCATTTTATCATAACTTTCCGGACTTAATTCGAGGAAGAAATAGTTTACCGGGTTTACCGGATTTCCATCAAGGGAAACTTCATAATGCAGGTGTGGGGCAACAGAAAGCCCGGTATTCCCGACCCATGCAATAACATCACCTCGTTTCACTTTTTGTCCTTTTTTCACCTTAAAGGCATCCAGATGCATATAAGATGTTTTATATCCTGAGCCATGATTCAGTACAATGGTATTTCCGTTTCCTCTTTTACTCATTTCAACAATTTCGACTACTCCATTACCGGTTGCAAAAACTTCAGTACCTGTTGGAGCAGTAAAATCCATTCCGGGATGCATTTTTTTTATTTTATATATTGGATGGATTCTAAAACCAAAGCCTGATGCCGTTCGGGCAAGGTCCTGATTGCGGATAGGCTGAATAGCAGGCAGGGAAGTTAACAATTCTGCCTTCGCTCCTGAAAAGTTCATTAATCGATGAAATTCCTTT
>CAYGFI010000271.1:0-4595 GCA_964349045.1 uncultured Chitinophaga sp. | reverse complement strand
GGTCTTCCGTCTCCGGTCTCCGGTCTTCCGTCTCCGGTCTTCCGTCTCCGGTCTTCCGTCTCCGGTCTTCCGTCTTCGGTCTCCGGTCTCCGGTCTCAGGTCTTCCGTCTTCCGTCTTCCGTCTCCGGTCTCCGTACCCTTTTAAAGAAACTACGAAAAAATACCAAAAAATGTCTGGAATAAACAGAATTGCAAAGCATATCAGATTCCCTATTCTCATCCTTGTTTTATTATATTTTTGTTTCTCGTCTGTCTTTTCCCAGTCCAGCGAAGATTGCATGATGTGCCATGAAGATCAGGGGCTAACTATTGAACGGTACGGGAAAGATTTTTCTCTTTTTGTTAATACTAAAATTCTGGGTGGTTCGGTTCATAGGGATATTGAATGTATTGCCTGTCACGAAGATGCAGCTGTGGAAGAGTTTCCTCATCCGGAAGGGCTTAACCGGGTAAATTGTAGTAATTGTCATTCAGAATCTGAAAAGCAATTCATTGCCGGTGTTCATGGGCAAGCCAAGGTTCTTAAATCGCTTTATGCTCCTGATTGCAGTGAATGTCACGGTTCTCATGATGTATTATTCAGCTCCAATCCTAAATCGCGTACATATAAAATGAATATTCCGTTTTTATGCGGGAAATGTCATAGAGAGGGAGCTCCTGTTGCCAGGATCTATAATATATCGGAACATAACATCCTTGAGAATTATAGCACTGATGTTCATGGAATTGGTTTATTTAAAAAGGGATTGATCGTATCAGCCACCTGTAACGATTGTCATGGTAATCACCTGATATTACCTCATACCAGTCCGAATTCAACTATCTCGGCGAATAATATTGCCAAAACATGTATGAAGTGCCATACAAAGATAGAGGAGGTTCATGTTAAAATAATAAAAGGAGCGCTGTGGGAAGAAAAACCGGGAGCTATCCCGGCATGTACTTCCTGCCATATTCCCCACAGGGTTAATGCACAGAATATTGTTGCGAATATTTCCGACCGTGAATGTATTAAATGCCATGAACAGACCACAGTTCACAAACTGGTAGGTGACTCACTTATTTCGATGAGAGTAGACAAGGCTGACCTCGCGAATTCAGTGCATAAGAATATTGCCTGTGTTAAGTGCCATTCAGATGTTTCGTCAAATCGGGCCCGCCCCTGTGAAACATCCGGAAAAATTGATTGTTCATCATGTCATGCAGAAGTTTCCTCTCAATATGCCGGAAGTGGCCACGGAAAGGCATATGAACGCAAGGATAAAAATGCTCCCTATTGCACCAATTGTCACGGAACTCATAAGGCAAAATCAAGGTACGATGATACTGCTCCTACATACCGGGCCAACATTCCAGGGCTTTGCGGAGAATGTCACCGTAATGATGGAAAAGCCAACAAATCGGTTCCTCTGCACCAGGTTAATACATTGGTTGATTATTCATCCAGTGTACATGGTAAGGGATTGATAGAAAAGGGACTGACTGTGACAGCAGTGTGTACCGATTGTCATTCCACACACAATATATTAAATGAAAATGATGAACTTTCCACTATATATCGAAAAAATGTTCCAGCTACCTGCGCAACCTGTCACAAAGGAATTTATGATGAGTACATAAAAAGTGACCATGCCATTACAAATGATAATGAGAAGAAAAGGTATCCAACCTGTGTGGATTGCCATACTTCACATGTAATTGGCTCAACCGGAGGCGACCAGTTCATGAACGAGGTAACCCAGCAATGCGGAAGCTGTCATGAGGAAACCGCGAAAACATATTTACTGACATATCACGGGAAGTCGCATACACTTGGTGATACCAAAACCGCAAAATGTTCCGATTGCCATGGCTCTCATTACATTCTGAATGTTAATAATCCATTATCATCCGTTGGCAGCGTCAATATAGTCAAGACATGCCAGAAATGTCATGCAGATGCCAATATGCGGTTTACGGGCTATTTAACACATGCAACTCATCATAACAAGGATAAATACGGGGTTTTATATTACACGTTCTGGGCCATGACGAGTTTATTGATTGGTGTATTTGCATTTTTTGGAATTCACCTGATATTATGGTTCCCGAGATCATTCAAGAGTCTTAAAGAAAAACGGAAACTTAAGGAGTCACTCATTGACAAATATTTTGTTAGGAGGTTTACCAGAAGTCAGCGTATGACGCATATTTTTGTTATTCTGAGCTTCCTGATGCTGGCGCTTACCGGAATGGTACTTAAGTTTTCCAATATGGCCTGGGCTAGTTACCTTGCTGATTTTTTGGGGGGATCTCATGTAGCCGGACGTATTCACAGGTTTGGTGCATTTATTACTTTTGGCTATTTCAGTTTTCATCTGATTTCACTGATTGTTACAAAAGTCAGGAAACACATTCCTGTAAACAAGTTTGTTTTCGGCAAAAATTCTTTGATGTTCAACAGGCAGGATGGTAGGGATTTTTGGGCAACCATAAAATGGTTTATTGGTAAAGGACCTAAACCCAATTATGGGCGATGGACCTATTGGGAAAAATTTGATTACATGGCAGTTTTCTGGGGTATTGCTATTATCGGGTTCTCTGGTATGATACTTTGGTTCCCGGAAATGTTTACGAAAATCTTCCCGGGTTGGCTGATTAACGTGGCACAGATTATTCACAGCGACGAAGCATTACTGGCTGTAGGATTTATTTTTACCATTCACTTCTTCAATACCCACCTGCGTCCGGATGCTTTTCCCATGGATACGGTTATTTTTACCGGACTTGTACCTTTGGATGAATTCCGGAAAGACCGGCCACGGGAATATCATGAGTTGAAAGAATCCGGCAGGCTAAAAAAGTTAATGGTTAAAAAAGAATCAAAAAGCTGGTATTATCCCATTATTAAAGCATTTGGATATATATTTGTTGCCATTGGACTTATACTGGTCGGTTTTATCATTTACTCTATGCTTTTTGGATACAATTAGGACGAGATTAAAAAATCGATTGTATGACAAAATCTATTATTCAATTAATTAATGGTCTCAACCTCCATTCTCCACATTAATACTTCTTTCCTTCCGCTTTATTTCGGGGGAGCGGCTTTTGTGCTTCATAACGCGGGAAGAATTTTTCAGAAAATCACTTTGAAAAGGATTTCCTACAGGTTATTTATGCTTACAGGCCTTGTAACTACAATGACCTGTGGATTTGGCGGAGCTTCGCTCAGAAGAGTTGAATCTGGCGGAGGAATTGATTCCGCTGTATTAAAATTTCATGCATGGACGGCCATGGTAGTTTTTTTACTTTCATTGGCAATGGCTTACTTTTCTATCAAAGCTTTACGAAATAGAAATGAAAGTAACGGTATGGATAAAAATCTTCTTATAATTTCTTCAGCTTTTCTGATTGTCTTTTTATTGACTACTATTGTGGCATATAAAATCAGATAACAGAAGCAATTCCGGGTTTAATATTAACCAGAAAATTCAGCGAATAAAGTGATGAGATATTCGTTCAGAGCATAAAAAAACTCTGTGGCTCTCATCAGAAAACCACAGAGTTTTTAAGTATAAAATTAATTGATTCTGCTAGATCGACCAGAAATCAATTGAATTTTGCAAAAGAGCTTTTACAAAAGCAGGGTTATGAACACCCATACTTTTATCCTTCGTAATAAGGTTGTAATTCAAAAGTGTACCTGCCTGGTCCGGTGTCAGATTCAAAGGAGCGCTGGAAGTTGCCTTCCAAAGCCCGGTTGTAGCATTCAGGTAACCTTTTTCAATGAGGATTGTCTTAAGCTGAGCCAAAAGATCTTCAACTTCAGTCTGAGTGCCATTGAGATCAAAATCTTTTGCGCTGGGATGGCAAGCTACACAACCTGCCAGGTTTTGACCTTCTTCTTCATTTTCCATATTCAATGAGTGTCCGCCGGTTAATGTACCAACCGGGGAAGCCATATGACAGGTAACACAACCGGCTCCTTTATGGGGGTGGTCTCCTGTAGGATAAGTAACAGATCCCGCAAGTTTATAACCCACTAATCCTGCCAGAACAGCTGATTGTGGTCCATTATGAACACCCCAACGACTGCTGGTAATGGATACATCAGCTCCGCCTGCAACAGGGAAAGGATTGACTACCCTTGACTGGTGGCAATTAACACATGTATTGCCTTTGTCACCAAGATCCAGTGTACCCCCCATCCAGAGTTTTACTGGTCCATCAGCTCTCAGGGCAAAGTCAGTAGAATCAAAATTGTTGTGAATGGTGTGGCAGGTCCTGCAGTTGATAGCGGCTGGATTGTTAATTGCTGCAAGTGTGGCAACTGTATCCCGTTCCATTCTTTCAATGAATCCCTGGGAAGTATGGCAAGGTGCACAAATAGTACGGTTCTCAAAAGCGGTAATCCCGGTCTGGTGCACTGAATTTGCAGCCTGCTGAATCTTAACGACAAGTTTAGATCCGCTGTTATGGCATTGTGTGCAACTTTCGTTGGCGTCAGTGCCAGCCAATCCCTGTGGGCCTTCACAACTGGTTAAAAGACTAAATACCGTAGCTGAACACAGAATGAGTATCGCTGCAGTATTAATAATAGAGTGTTTTTTCGT
>CAYGFI010000270.1:0-4627 GCA_964349045.1 uncultured Chitinophaga sp. | reverse complement strand
ATATCTTACTATCAAATAATTCTAAACCAGTTTAAAATTAATGTACATGACAATTTAATTCTGTTTTGACAGATTTGAAAAAAAAATCCAGATCCCAATCAAAATAAATACACTATAAAAAATTTTACATCCCTGAAATTACTTTTTGAATTGCATTTGAATCAATTCGCAAATTCAATCTCCAGTGCATACCCGCTTATATTGTCTTTTTTTTGTGGCAACTCAACCACCAATGACTCATCGGTTTGTTTAAAACTGAGGGACTCTTTTGTTGATACAAGTTTCACAGAAGATACATTTGTGCTTTCAGCTTTTTTCAGGCTGAGTATCCTGGCTATATTGTCCAGCGGGTATTCAATCGCTATGGCATAGACTTTATTATCGCGGGAGGTGAACCAAAAATCGGATGGAGTAAAACTGGCCGTAAATTTCCGCCTTTGTCTATCTTCGGTTCCTTTAAATCTCAGGAAAGTCGGACCTTCGCTTTGAATTTTCCAGGTCCGGGTATTATAGATTGCTTCACCATTGTATTTCAACCAAGTGCCGACTTCCCTTAGTATCTCAGCACTTTGTTCCGGGACAAGACCCTCAGCATCCGGACCAACATTCAACAGGTAATTTCCACCTTTGCTGACAACATCAATCAGCCACCACAACTGTTCCTTAAATGATTTAAAATCATTATCATAACTTTTATATCCCCATGAATTATTTGTTGTGCCAACAGTTTGCCATACCCTGTTCTTTATTTCCTTGTCAGGAATACGGTTATCTCCGTCCGAATCAAAGTCTCCAAAACCATTTCCAACCCTGCTGTTAATTAGCAAATCTGGCTGAATATCGAAAGGGATTTTATAAAAATTATAGCTTTGTTCAGGGAGCATATAGGTAGAAGCATCGTACCAGATTACGATCAGGTCGGGAAACTTCTTCAGAAGTTCTTTTACCTGGGGATAAGCCTTATTTTTCAGATATTCATCAAAGGTATTGGAACTGGGGTCCCACAGGTTGGCCCCCCAGATACGCGTTGGTTCACCTTTTTTATCATTCATTTCCCTGATCACAGAATACTGGGAGTCACTGTCGTCAGCCCAATCCCTGGCATGGGAATAATAGAGCCCAAACTTTATCCCTCTTCTTTTGCAGGAATTATATAATTCCTCAACGATGTCCCGTTTAAATGGAGTTGCATCCAGAATATTAAACTTGCTTACTTTTGAATGATACATGGCAAATCCATCATGATGTTTGGCCGTTATCACAATATATTTCATCCCTGCATCTATCGCCAGTTGCACAATGGAATCCGCGTTAAATTTTACCGGGTTGAACTGACCTGCTAATTTTCCATATTCTGCCCTTGGAATTTCGAATTGATATTGTATCCATTCTGAAACGTTGGGACCTTTTTTAATATCTTCCATTTTCTTACCATTCCAGGTACCTGCCGGTATCGCATACAATCCCCAATGAATAAACATGCCGTATTTCAAAGCATCAAATTTTTCAAGGGCATCCTGTTTTGAAGCATGCATTTTCTCCCATTCGGTAAGCATATCTCCAGCTTGTTCTGAACACCCCTGAAAAAGTAAAATCATCAATATTATTGAACAGTTTTTAAGTTTCATAACGCTAAAATAGTTTTATGAAGGTCAGGGCTTTTTTAAACAATTAATTGAAACTATTGTCAATAAAATTCTAATCCGGAACGATTTCAAAGATTTTATTTCAGTAAATTTTTACAGATTTCAAGTCAGGTATAAAAGTCCTTCCACTTGGGTAGGGTATCGGATCTATGTGAAAACCGCCAAAATTGATTATACTTTGAAGATTTCCCTCGCAGTTTACATCATCCTCATTTTAACAAATCATTCTTTTGCCTCCCTGTAATGAAAACCAGGAATTTATAGTTTCTGAATCTGACTCAATTATTCATTACCTGCCTGTCATGGATAGTAAAAACTGATTTATTTGCCCTGTGGTTCCCGATAATTTCAGTGTTTAGTAAAGGATGGTTATAGATCCGTATTAATTTAACTGCACTTTCCGGTCTGATGGCCCCCGGTTCCAGCTTGCCAATGATAAGCTTTCCGGCTCCAAATTGACTTATTTCTCCTTCGAACCTGCTCCAACCATATGACCTGAAATCTGCCCCGTCATTTACTATTCCATTAATAACAAACTGGACAATCGTGGATTCATTGTCAAGAATGGCGGTAACGGAATTGTCTCCAAATGCCTTGATAAGACCGGGATCTGAAATAAACTTCTGTACATTTGACCCGTTATTGATTGTCAACCCAACAGCGCCAAAGTCTTCGGTCGTCATCCGGATTTCTTTCCCGGAGACATCTTTAAAGTTAAATATTTCCTGTCCTGCCGCAAGTTCCGTTAAACTGAATACAAGATCGATAGTAAATCCCGGTACATATTTATCCTGTTGGAATGATGGTACCTGCAATTCCATTCCGGGTGCGATTGCTTTCCCTCCATTGGTGTAAATGAGCCCTTCGCTGCATTCTTTATTTATATCGATCTGTGACCATAACTTATCAAGAAAAGCTGCAGGGACCGGATGACACCTGCCATTCTCCTTATTTGTTTCTGTAATCCAGTACTTTCCGTCCTGTTCAATAAGATCGGGGTAACTCATACGAAGGGCTACCTCATCTTCGTAAAAAAGAATTTCAGGCTGGGACCAGATGATTTTCCCGTCTTTTTCTATTCCACCACTGATCCAGGCAGGATTCCTACCCATAAAGTCAGCGCCACCGTTAAAATGGTTCCAGAAAAGATACTTCCCGTTCTTACATTTCCAGATCCGGGGACATGCTCTTGGATGTTTTATCTTTCTCCCGTCATAATACCGGGGAATTTCCGGAAGAGTCCAGGACTCTCCCCTGTCATAGCTATATGACTCTGCCGGAAAACCGGCAATGGTCCTGTGCATACAGTAGACGGTCCCATTACTTAACTGAACGATGTTTTGTTCTGCGTTTATAGTTCCAAGGTCTGTGTTTTTCAACCCTTTCTCACCTTCAGGAAGCATCTCCCAGTTCAGTTTCCCGGGATCCCTTTCAGTGTTTATGTTTTTACAGCGGAAGAACCAACCCTCACTGTCTTCCAGCATATATTTGCCTATTTTTGTAAAAGCAAACATCATACCTTTATCCAGGTTAATTGGTTTTCCAATTCCCCAGAGGATCTGAACAGCGCCCTTCCAGTCATTTACCCTGTCTACATCTGTTAACCTTACAGGTAACCGGTATCTCTTTGACCAGGATTTCCCGTTATCATCAGAATATTTAAAGCAGTACCATCCAAACATATCTTCCCTGATATTTTGTCTGGCGCCCAATGAATGTATTTTATCTCCGTTGTAATCATAGAATACATAAATCCGTCCATATTCGGTAAGATAAGGCATTGCCCATGATGCTGATTCATCAGATGGTTCTTCAATCCGGACCGGATCGGACCATTTTTTTCCCTGGTCAGTACTCAGGGAAGCAACAATATGCTGACCACCGGTTCCCTCTTTACCTGCACCGGTTGTGAAAACGACAAGCCAGCTTCTATCCTTCAATACCACAACATAAGGTTGATCGATGTAACCATTTGTATAAATAGGAACGCCGTTCTTTGCGTTCCTCCAATCATTATACTGGCCGTTAACCGGGCAATTAAACAAAAGCGGGATTAGAAAAAATCCCGATACGATTGAAAATAATAATTTTCTATTCATTATTAAAAGATTTATTTACGAAACGATTTAATCCCCTTTAAATTTTGAAAGGAGGTTCTCAAATTCCCTGGCAGGATCAATACCACGTGTGAGATTTTGAAAATCCATATCCTGCATTTTTAATATTAACTCCATGTTCTTTGGGGTAATATTTATCCCAAGTTCATGGAGCTCACTGCATAATTCCTTTATATGTTCCGGATTGCTATTCATTTAAACCTCGTCTGTCTGTTGCAATAAAGATATGTTATGCTAAAAGAAGAGGATTAATGAATATTGTACTGAATTTTAAATTAAAATCTTCAAATGATTAACTTAATATGTGATCCGTATCAAGTTTGTCTCTTAGTAATCTGACGGCTTCGCTTTGCAGATTTCTTACCGACTGGTATTTGATATCCATGATTTCGCATATGGTATCATAAGAATAACCCAGGTGGTATTTAAGATAAATAACCTCCTGCTGACGCGAAGTCAATTCTTTACGTGCATTGATCAGTTTTTGCTCCAGGATATTATCGGATTCAGTTTTGATTATTTCATCCTCAACTGATTTCATGGAGTGGTCATCCAAACTTTCAATACCCGCTAGATTATTGATCTTTTTTTCCTTCCCGAGTGTAAAGAATATTCTCCGTCTCAGGCATTTAAACAAATAGGCTTTTATCGATCTGACATCGCTCAACTGTTCACAATTTGACCAAAACTGAAGAAATAAATCCTGGATACAGTCCTTTGTTATTTCTTTTGATCCCGAAAGCTTTAATCCATAATAATACAGATTACGGTAATTATTATGATATACTTCCTTCAACGAAAGTTTTGTCACATCATTAAAAACCTTCACCTTTTCCGAATTAAGTATCTGGGTATTTTTCATTA
>CAYGFI010000269.1:0-4638 GCA_964349045.1 uncultured Chitinophaga sp. | reverse complement strand
AGGTAAAAATTAAAAAGAAAAATTTAAAAATTAGGAAAGAGATATAATAAAACTCTGTTATCAATACCCACATGTTCTTAAATACCCAAAAATTGCATAAGCTTTACTAAATTTGTTTTTCCCATCATACCAACAGAAAACACTATGGACAAAGCATTTGAAAGTAAAACCAGGGAGGTACTTACCTCATTGGGTATTCAGGAAATAAATCCCGGCGCTTCAACCGGAACGAAATGGTTAAAAACAGAAGGAGATATTTCTTCTTCCTATACTCCCATCGACGGGAAGATAATTGCCCGTGTAACCAATGCAACTTCCGGAGATTACGAGTTTATAATGAAAAAGGCTCAGAAGGCCTTCCTTATATGGCGAAAGGTTCCTGCACCGGTCAGGGGAGAGGTGGTAAGGCAGATCGGTCTTGCCTTGCGGGCAGAAAAAGACAGTCTGGGATGGCTCGTCAGTCTCGAAATGGGAAAATCATACCGGGAGGGTCTTGGCGAAGTACAGGAAATGATTGATATCTGCGACTTCGCTGTCGGTCAGTCAAGAATGTTGTATGGCTTTACCATGCATTCCGAACGCGCCCATCATCGGATGTACGACCAGTACCATCCCCTCGGAATACTGGGATTGATTACATCATTCAATTTTCCGGTTGCCGTGTGGGCCTGGAACGCCATGCTGGCAATAATAGCAGGTGATGTTGTGGTGTGGAAACCCAGTTCAAAAACTCCTCTGACGGCTATTGCAACTCATTATATCATTAAAAAAGCTCTTAAAAAATGTAATGTTCCCGAAGGAGTTTTTAACCTGATCGTTGCAAAGTCTTCTGTTATGGGGGATAAATTTGTTGAAGACAGGCGAATACCTCTGATATCTGTTACCGGTTCAAGCGCCGTAGGGAAGAAAGTGGGTAAAATAGTCGGACAACGCCTGGGTCGGGTTATTCAGGAGTTGGGTGGAAACAATGCCATCATAATTTCGAAGTATGCCGACATTGACCTGGCTATTCCGGCAATCGTTTTTGGAGCAGTGGGAACGGCAGGACAGCGTTGTACTTCCACACGCCGTCTGATCATTCATGAAGATATATACGGTGATGTCAAAAAGCGGCTGATTTATGCCTATAAACAGGTTTCTGCCCGTATCGGCAATCCACTGGATCCAAAAATGCTGGTTGGCCCGTTGATCGATACAACCGCGGTAGAAGTTTTTACCCATGCTGTAAATGAATTAAAAAGGGAAGGTGGTAAGGTTATTTTCGGGGGAGAGGTTCTAAGGGGTCCGGGATATGAAACCGGCACTTATGTAGTCCCCGCCCTGGCTGAAGCCCGGAATAACTATAAAATCGTCCAGGAAGAGACATTTGCACCTATTTTGTACCTGATTAAATATAAGACAATTGATGAAGCAATCAGCCTGAATAATAGTGTTCCCCAGGGTCTTTCATCCTCAATTTTTACGCTCGATATGCGCGAAGCCGAACAATTTCTGTCTCAGACCGGCTCAGATTGTGGCATTGCAAATGTGAACATAGGAACATCCGGAGCCGAGATCGGAGGAGCATTTGGCGGGGAAAAGGAAACCGGGGGAGGAAGAGAATCGGGATCTGATGCATGGAAAATCTATATGCGCCGGCAGACAAACACCATTAATTATGGAAAAGATCTGCCGCTGGCTCAGGGTATCAGCTTCGACTTGTAAGCAGAATTTTCTTACCAACGAGTAGTTTCACTTCCTTTACAATAGAGTCTGCATCAAATCCACATTCCCGGATCAGATCATTTGTGCTTCCCTGCTCAACGAATTTGTCGGGAATGCCCAATCTTTTAATTCTGGAGGAATAGTTGTTGTCTGCCATAAATTCAAGTACCGCGCTTCCAAATCCTCCCTGAATTACTCCATCTTCAACAGTCAATACGGTATTAAATCCTGAAAATACCTGGTGCAGTATTTCTTCATCGATGGGTTTTACAAAGCGCATATCGAAATGTGCGGCGCTGATATTCAGAAGATCGAGTTTTACGATAGCTTCAGTAACCAGATTCCCGGCGCTTCCAATTGACAAAATAGCGATATCAGTTCCCTCCTGCAGTAAACGGGCTTTACCTATGGCAATCTCCTTAAATGGTTTTTTCCAGACCGTGTGGATTCCCCGGCCTCTGGGATACCGGATACTAAAAGGACCATGATTTCTTAATTGTGCAGTATATAACATGTTTCTCAGTTCCAGCTCATCCATTGGAGCGGCCACTATCATATTGGGGACAGAACGCGTAAAAGCAATATCAAATGCACCATGGTGAGTTGCCCCGTCGCCTCCGACAAGACCGGCGCGATCAAGACAAAAAACAACATTCAGATTCTGAAGAGCCACATCATGGATCATCTGATCATACGCTCTTTGCATAAAGGTAGAGTAGATATTACAAAAGGGTAACATCCCCTGAATAGCGAGCCCTGCCGAGAAAGTTACTGCATGCTGTTCTGCAATCCCCACATCATAGGTTCTTTCGGGTAGGGCGCACATCATTATCTTCAGGGAACAGCCACTGGGCATGGCAGGTGTAATTCCAATGATTTTTTCATTTTTTAAGGCAAGTTCAAGCAGGGTTTCACCAAAAACATCCTGGTAATTTGGGGGGATGGGAGATTCTGATGGTGTTGCTATTATCTCGCCTGTAATTTTATTAAATTTCCCCGGAGAATGGTAGGCTGTCTGATGAAGTTCAGCCTGCTTAAATCCTTTCCCCTTAGTAGTAATGCAATGCAATAATTTTGGACCCCGGATATGCTTCAAATCCTCAAGAACCTGGGTAAGATGTATGACATCGTGACCATCTACCGGGCCGAAATATCTGAAATTCAGTGATTCAAACAGATTACTTTGTCTGAGAAAAACAGATTTAACTGCATTCTCAATCTTCTGGGCGTATTTTTGAGCGCCTGGCAAAGCCCCCAGAATGTTCCAGATATCGGTTTTTACCTTATTATAAGTTTTGGAAGTGGTAATATCAATAAGATAATCTTTCATCGCTCCCACATTAGGGTCGATGGACATATTATTGTCATTCAGGATAACCAGCAAATTGCTTTTTTCAATTCCGGCATTATTGAGGCCTTCATACGCCAATCCCCCTGTAAGTGACCCGTCACCGATAACTGCCACAACCTGCCGGGCCTTATCTTTTTGATGCTGCGAAGCCAGGGCAATTCCCAAAGCTGCAGAAATGGAGGTGGATGAATGTCCAACCCCAAAAGCATCGTATTCACTTTCCGATGGTTTCGGGAAGCCGCTGATCCCTTTATATTTTCTGTTGGTATGAAAAACATCCCTGCGGCCTGTCAGGATCTTATGAGCATATGCCTGGTGTCCGACATCCCACACTATTTTATCGTAGGGAGTATTAAAGACATAATGCAAGGCTACCGTAAGTTCCACAACCCCAAGACTCGCACCAAAGTGTCCCGGGTTGCTGGATACAATATCAATGATAAACTGACGTATTTCAGCGCTCAGAATGATCAGGTCATCCAGTTCAAGTTTTTTAACATCTTCGGCCCCGTTTATGGTTGAAAGCAGGGGATAATTCGAATCCTTTTCCATTAAAAATTATGTTACCGGTATAACTTGGCAAAGATAATAATTATTATCGTGTAAGTAAGATGTTGATATCTTAAGGCCAAAATCGAATATCTTTATCAGGTTCCCGCATAATAATTTAGTAATTTTCGGGTTTGAAGATTAAACAACCATACCATGAACAAAGTAATATTTTTCCTTATTCTGGCTTACATCTTTACGGCAGGTTGTGTTCCGGCGCAACGATTTAAAGAGGTAAGCGATAAAAGCAATAAACTTGAGGAAGAAAGAAACCGGCTGATTGGAGAAAATGAAAAGATCACAGTCGAAAATACCGAGATAAAGGTGGCTGCGCAGAGACAAAAGGAAGAACGTCAGCGATTTGTTGAGGATAGTATCAGGCAGTACCAGGCGCTCGAACACCTGAGAAAGGAAAATGAAAAACTTTCACGAAAATACGATGATCTTGCATCAAGTCATGAAGCTTTGCTTCAGGGCAATGCCCGGGAAACGACCCGCTTACTGAATCAGCTTCAGAGTACCCAGGAAGATCTGCAAAAGAAAGAAGGACGTCTGAGAGACCTTGAGGAAACGATAAGCAATGAGCGACAGGATATAACAAGGCTCAGAGCAGAGCTGGAAGCGCGTAATGTAAAACTAAATGATCTGGAGAGAATACTTTATAAAAAAGATTCAGCAGCAGTTGCTCTTAAAGAATCTGTATCCAAAGCATTATTAGGTTTTGAAGGACAGGGGCTTACTGTTCAGATGAAAAACGGTAAAGTTTATGTTTCCCTGGATGAAAAACTACTTTTTAAGTCAGGTAGCACCACCGTTGATCCGAAAGGCGTTCAGGCTTTACAGAAATTATCAAAGGTTCTCGAAACAAACAGGGATGTTAATATTATGATTGAAGGACACACCGATGATGTTCCTTTTACAAAAGGAGCATCCATTAAGGATAACTGGGATTTAAGCGTGATGAGGGCAACCTCTGTTGTCAGAATCCTTCTGGAGGGTAGTTCAATTGCCCCGGTCCGGTTAACTGCTGCAGG
>CAYGFI010000268.1:0-4676 GCA_964349045.1 uncultured Chitinophaga sp. | reverse complement strand
AATTTGCTTTTTCAGTTATCAGTACTTTCTCTGTCAAGCAGTTCAATTTTCCCCATTTTGTATCGTTTATGGCCATCGCTCTCATTGTAGGGTAACTCAAAAACTGGTGTCCCATCCTTTTCCCCAACCGAAACATACATATCGAATTTGCCAGGTTTAACTCCCCTGAAGAATGATTTTACCGGATCATTAAATGTGGGAGCAATCGTAAAAGTGGAGACTATTTGTTTTGATATCGCATTATTTGGTTCATAAACCTGAAGTTCATCCACATTAAAGTTTTCATCAGTCAAAACCGATACAATTCCACCCTTCTCATCCTTCAAGGTAATGCAAGGAAAACCTCCAGGATAACAGGGAGCCACTCCGGCATTTGCCCAAGCATAGCTTATAATAAAAGGGTCTCCTAATCGTATTTTTTCAGGCCAGTGAATCGATCGCAACTGAAGGCGATATCCCATCCGAAGATTAATTTTTTCAATGACATCATGATTCTCTTCCAGAAGAATTCGTGGCCACCAGTGAATAGACAGATAGCTGGCGTGGTAATCTTCAACAGCCTTCAGCAACAAATCTTTACTCCATGCTTTTCGGTTTACCGATGCTCCATAATGTTCATGCTCAAGAATAACGGGCAAAGCAGGCCAAAACAGTTGGGCCATTTCAGCATGATACCAGGAACGAGGAGGTGGCTGCACTAAAATACTGTCGTCCCTGATGGTTACCCCTCTTGAAAAAGCATAGTCTGTAATTGGAAAACGATCGCCCAGTTTATCGTGGCCTGCAAAATCGTCGCTGATACAGAGCAATGTTTTTTTAAAATGTTTGCAGTAAAGGTCAATATGGCGTTTTGCAACCGAAAGTTCGTATTCAATTTTGGTACTGAGGACTGTGTGCCCCTCTCCCCACAACCCAAAATGTCCGACGTCAACAAAAGCAACATCAGGATTGCCATCATACCGGGAGCCCATTTCGGCTAGGAAATTATCCACTTTTTCAAGAAATATGAGATCGTCGTAAGCCGGTTCCCAAAATTTTCCTCCATCTCCCCATTCATATCCTTTTGCACCCGATTTTGCCACCCATTCAGGCGTAGCCCAGCGCATCCAACTCTCACTGGCGCTGATCCGGAAGGCAACTTTTTTACCCTTGTCTATCCAACGTTGGGCAGGCGTATCCAATATTTCCCAGTTAAACCGGCCTTCTTCCTGTTCAATAAACGACCAGGGAAGCCGGAGATAAACAGTTGACAATCCGGGAAAATCATCTAGCGTGTCAGAGGGTTCTAATTTTGAACCATAATTATCAATGATATTTGAATAGAAGTGCATGGTCCATCCCATCTGGGGATTTATTAAAGCTTTTCCTGAATCAACGGGAGTTACCTTGCATAATGATTCTTCTGAAGGTGTGTTTTGTAAAGGGAACATGCTTTGACCCAGTGCTTCATTATTGCCATTCAACAGAGCGATTCCTGCAATTCCTATACCAGTATTAATAATAAAATTTCTTCTTTCCATTTCAGTTGATTTTTAATAAAAGTTGCCTTAACTCAGCATGAAGCGTATATTCATTATAACTTATAGTCTCATTTATTAATTCTTTTTTGGCTGATTGTTACCTCCCTACCACTTTTCAACTCTTTTCATAATTGCAGGTTGCATATCTTTATCAGCAGCGATACAAAGCAATATTCCTTTCGGGTCCATTTCACGCATAAAACCTTCGAGTTCAGAAACCTGTAAATCAACCACTACCGATTTTCCTGCATTCTGAATTTTCTTGATAAACGGAACCCACTGCATAACAGGCAAATCATCGCCAACACCTTGAACCCATTGAATAGCATTTATTTCGGGCATGGCAAGGATACGATCTACATTTTTTGCCACTCCCTTGCCGTCGAGATGGAAGACATTATGAGCTATTGTCTTGATTTCCAATTGAATTCCTGGTAAAACGAATTCATCAAATTGCTCGGGTGAAATCATCGTAGCTATATCGCAACTTGGAATGTGCATTTTTTCGAATGAAGGAATCCCCATCCAGCTAACCGAAAGCTGGTGGTGGCTCTTCAAAATTGCATCAAAATGATCGAAAATAAGGTGGAAATCTCTGGAAGAGATTTCAATCAGCTTTTTCACTTCCTCTGGTTCCAGCAAAAAATCGATGCAAAATTGCTGTGGATCACGAAACGCAGCAGCACAATCTAGCCCGGGATGTAAATCGGTGTAGCCAACCATATATTTTCCATCGCATCGGTTCAGCGCTGCATAGGTCATCTCTTCAATCTTTCGGAAATAGGGATTGTTAAAATCAAGTTTAAGATCATTAATTTGCAACCAATCTTTGATATTAGCAACAGCATATGAAGTGACTTCCTGGTATTCCAGTTCGACCCCATAAAATGCAGTATAGACTTCGGGACCAAGGTTGGGCCAGAAAATGGGAAAAGTCTCAGCATTAAATACTGAATGTTTCAACTGATATTCAAACAGTTCAATTTGATAGTCGGTATCCCACCACCGGTCTTTTAAGGTGGGCCACGACCTGCCTTTAAGCAGGTGAGCCTCATTGTATTCCGCATTATGTGCAGAAAACCGGATAGGAACCCGATCAATTATTTCTTGATTGTACCATGCATAAATTCGTTTCATACATTGCTCAAAATCAGGCTTTTGCTCTAATTCAATATTCCACCACGGTACTTTTAAATTCATTGGTCTATTTTTTTGTTCTTTCTTTTTTATTGATTGACACCAGGGCTTGGATTAAATTCAAATAAGAATTGTTTTTTATAATCGCCTTTTACAACTTCAGGACTCATTAAGTGGTATAAGGGGGTTAGCTTGTAATCAGTACCTTCTATATTAAATACAACTGGACTCTGCATTACTACATTTGTATTACCTATTTTGATTGATTTATCTGAAGTTAATTTGATCTTAGATACATCTTCAACCACAATTGATTCATTTCCTGAATAACCTAAGAGCAATGGACCATAAAATACCCTTCTCTGCAGATCACTGCAATTCTCTTTATTAATCGTCCCTTCCATTCTGATCTTCTCATCAAAACTGAAGTCAATTATATCTTTTGCTTCCCAATTATGTTTAAGCACTATAAAACCTTTTTGAATCTCGACAGGTATATTTTTATTGTTAATAGTAACCTTTAAATTTTCTGTCCACTCATGCAGGGCATTAAGTTTTACAACAATATTTTTAGCTTTGACCGCTTTTGTTATGGTCAATCTGATATTGCCGGAGAATGGATACTTAGATGATTGCTGTATGGAAATTGACGATTTTCCGAAATTTAGTAAGGCGTTATTATCCCCGTAATGTATAATGTATAGCGTATCGCCCTGCACAGAATAACTATTCTCAGCAACCCTCGACAAACCTTCTCCTCCACGCATGGTACAACACCACCAGGCCTCATCAGCATATACATTAACAAAATTAGTTGCGGAACCGGGGTTGTTATCACATCCGAATCCACCGTTCTCTCTTTCAATATGGCAAATCGCATTATAGTATATCAGGTCTAAGTATGCAAGGTATTTAGGGTCTTGTGTATATTTCCAAAGCGCAGTAACAACAATATATGAGTCCATTAATCCACAAGTCTCTGTCCAAGCCTTGTAGATTCCAAACCAATTGTAAATTTCATAGTTTTCTGTCATTCCATATTTTACATACATGTCCCATCTTTTCATTACCTCCTCCATTAGATCTTTATTATCAGTAATCTCAGCATACCTGATTAATCCAAGCAATGCGGTCATTCCAGCGTGAACCTGAATTTTTAGTCCATACATATCGACTTGTAAAAACTTTTCAATCATCTCATCTATTACCACTTTCAGTTTCTCATCTTTATGATATTGGTAGGCATGAATAGCCCCGGTCATACCGATAAATACGCAGCCAATGTCGGCAGTAATTCTCCATCCATCTCGCATCTCGTTAATATGACCAATCATTCCTCCATCCATTTTCCTGCTTCCAGGTTTAATAGGATAGTTTTTATAAAATCCTTTCCCGGGAATAAACAGACTATCTGATATTGATTTTACAATATCAAGCACCTTTGGGTCTTTTTTCCATTCATAGTACTCGCACAAAGCCCGCATCATCCAACCATTACCAGCCAATTGCTGCTCATCCATTGTACCTTTTGGATAAATCTTACCCATATAACCCTTGCTATTCAGGTGTTCAGGAAGTAGCCTTAGTATTTCTTCAAGATATAATGGTTCACGATGCGTGCTTTGTGCTGCCATTGTCAGGCCTAAAATTGTTCTTCCTTCTGTATCCCCGGGCCAATCGCCAGATTCCTTATCGCTCAGAAACACAAATTTTGGTTGATACCTTGTCTCCTCTAACCGGGCATAATTTTTTACGATACGAGTGAATAACTCCCCCCTAACCTCCAATTTGGAAAGAGGAATGGATTCAATCTTAGAGTGTGGTTTATCTTTTATTTTACAACCTGAAATTATACTCGTTATGATTATTAACAGAATACAAAATAAACGCTTCATAAATATATTTATTTAATAATTAATTATTTACTTCCCATCGGAGGCCCATTTTTTCATGATCTCAATGTTTCTTTGGATCATATCATGACTTTCTTTATCCTTTATTTGACCTTTTAAGTAAACT
>CAYGFI010000267.1:0-4676 GCA_964349045.1 uncultured Chitinophaga sp. | reverse complement strand
TTTAGAATTCGCAAATGATTTTTAAAAAAAGCTAAAGAAAATTTTGATTATGATGATTTGACTTAATAAGTTTGCGGCTCCCTAAAAAGTTAAAAAAGAAGATGATAGTTATTCCAATTAAAGAAGGCGAAAACATTGAAAGAGCCCTTAAGAAATTCAAAAGAAAATTTGAAAAGACAGGTGTTATCAAAGAATTAAGGGGTCGTCAGGCATTTGTTAAACCCTCAGTTCAGGACAGACAGCAGAAATTGCGCGCTGTTTACGTACAGGGTCTGCAGCAGCTGGAAGACTAATCTGATACAGGGAAAAGCAGGAAACAGCTTAATCTAAATCTTCCTGCCTATGTTGTATAAGGATGACTTTTTATCTTATCTGCGCTTCGAAAAGCGTTATTCTCCCCATACGGTTACGGCTTATGAAAACGACCTGAAGCAATTCTATGTATTTTGTGAACAAGCAGGAAACAGGAATTTTGAAATTGATTCATCAATGGTTCGGCTTTGGGTCGTATCATTACTTGAACAGGGAGTCTCATCGCGAAGTGTGAACCGAAAACTTTCAACCCTTAAAAGTTTTTCACGATACCTGATCCGTCAGGGTGTCATCTCAGTTAACCCTCTTAATAAAGTACTTAAACCAAAAATGAGCAAAAGGATTCCTTCTTTTGTTGATGAGGAAAAACTGAATCTGTTTCTTGATAATTACGAATTTGGCGACGATTACCCCGGCAAACGTAACCAGCTTATCATTGAACTGCTTTACCAGACCGGAATGCGTCGAAGCGAATTAATCGGTCTTAAAACAGGATCCATAAACCTTAGTGAAAGTAGTATTATGGTCTTAGGCAAAAGGAATAAAGAGAGGTTAATCCCTATTAATAACGAACTGGGGAAACGCCTTAAAGATTATATGGAACTGCGAAGTCAGATTTTCCCCACGAACAATAATGATAGTTTGCTGTTGACTTTAAAAGCTCAGACAGTTTATCCGAAAATGATTTACAGAATCATTACTGGTTTTCTAAAAATGGTCACAACACTTGATAAGAAAAGTCCTCATATATTACGTCACAGTTTTGCTACTCATTTGTTAAACAGGGGAGCGGACCTTAATGCTATTAAGGAACTCCTGGGACATGCAAATCTTTCAGCAACCCAGGTTTATACACATAATACTTTTGAAAAATTAAAGGATATCTATAAACAGGCTCACCCCAGAGCCACTTAAACAAGGAGGTCGCTATGAATATCAAAATTCATTCCATTCACTTTGATGCTGATTCAAAGCTTCTCAACTTTATTGATCAGAAGGTTAAGAAATTGCTTCAGTTTTACGACAACATTATTGGCGCTGAAGTCTTTCTGCGACTTGAAAAAGTTCAGGATATGGAAAATAAAATCGTCGAAATAAAATTATTTATCGCGGGAAATGATGTATTTGCTAAAAAGCAAAGTAAAACATTTGAAGAGGCTGGTGACGATTGCGTTGAAGCTCTCCGTAAACAATTAAATAAACATAAGGAAAAACTCAGAAGCTGATAAATTTAAAGAAAAGGAAAACTAAAGCGGGATTTTCTGCCAATTGTTTTCTTTCTGCTGTTGTCATATAACAAAAAGTACGAGCTGACGGTTACAAGTCAGCTCGTTTCGTCGGCTAAAGATATTAAATAGTACTACCTGAAGATTCTTAAAGCACATAGTATTATCATTTTAACCTCGTGTTTACAGTAAAAATCTCTTTTTTGAAAAACTTTTGAAAAACGAAAAAATTATTTTGTGATATAAGGAAAATATTTATACATTTGCAAACCGTTTTTGGAGGGTTTTTCCCTCCTTCGTTCTCTAAAAGCCGATGTAGCTCAGTTGGTCAGAGCAGCTGATTTGTAATCAGCAGGTCGCGGGTTCGACTCCCTCCATCGGCTCTGATTTAATATGTTAAGGTTTAAAGGCTTTAGATTAAGAAGGTTGGGGGTATATGCTTCGGAATAAGCGAAAAAAGGAGTTCTTAACATATTGAAGGTTCAGTCGATGGTCCGGTAATAATTTACCGGAATTCTGCTGATTATTCCGGGGAGATACCAAAGCGGCCAACTGGGACAGACTGTAAATCTGTTGTCGTACGACTTCGGAGGTTCGAATCCTCCTCTCCCCACCAAGGGAAAAGTCCGGATTCTGAAGGAAACGAGAAAGATTTGTGATGGACTTTTGCCCGGTTTGGAATCCGTTCTGCCTCAATAGAAAAGGTTAGAGCAGAGTACCTTTTTGACTTGGCTGACTAGATAAATGAATTACAGAGATGAACTGTAATTATCGCGGGAATAGCTCAGTTGGTAGAGCACGACCCTTCCAAGGTCGGGGTCGCGAGTTCGAGTCTCGTTTCCCGCTCAGATCAGCCGATGTAGCTCAGGGGTAGAGCGTTTCCTTGGTAAGGAAGAGGTCAGGGGTTCAATTCCCCTCATCGGCTCAGTATTGTAATGAGTAATATATATTTGAAATACTAATAATTGTTTTAATAAAATTTAATTAACTAATATTTGAGTTATGGCTAAAGAAAAATTTGATAGGTCCAAACCTCACGTTAACGTTGGTACAATCGGTCACGTTGACCATGGAAAAACTACTTTAACTGCTGCAATAACAATGGTACTGGCAAAAAAAGGATTGTCAGAAATAAGAACATTCGACTCTATCGATAATGCTCCTGAAGAAAAAGAGAGAGGTATTACCATTAATACAGCTCATATTGAATATCAGACAGCTAATCGCCATTATGCTCACGTTGATTGCCCTGGTCACGCTGATTATGTTAAAAACATGGTTACCGGCGCTGCCCAGATGGATGGCGCTATCATCGTTGTAGCCGCTGATGATGGTCCTATGCCTCAAACCCGTGAACATATTCTGCTTGCACGTCAGGTAAACGTACCTAAGATCGTGGTTTTTCTTAATAAGGTTGATATGGTTGATGATCCCGAACTTATTGAACTCGTAGAGATGGAAATTCGTGAACTTCTCACTTTCTATAAATTCGATGGCGAGAATGCACCAGTTATTCAGGGTTCAGCTTTGGGCGCACTTAACGGCGAAGCAAAATGGGAAGAAAAAGTAATGGAACTGATGGATGCTGTTGACTCCTATATTCCAATCCCTCCCCGCGAAATTGATAAACCCTTCCTGATGCCAGTTGAAGATGTATTTTCTATAACAGGCAGAGGTACAGTTGCAACAGGTAGAATTGAAACTGGTGTTATAAATACAGGTAATGAGGTTCAGATTATAGGACTTGGTCACACTGCCAAATCAGTTGTTACAGGCGTTGAAATGTTCCGCAAGATTCTCGATCGTGGAGAAGCTGGTGATAACGTTGGTCTTCTTTTAAGAGGTATAGACAAATCTGAAATTAAAAGAGGTCAGGTTATTGCCGCTCCGGGAACTATTACTCCTCACACCAAATTTAAGGCTGAAGTATATATCCTGAAAAAAGAAGAAGGCGGTCGTCATACTCCTTTCCACAATAACTACCGTCCACAGTTCTATCTCAGAACCCTTGATATCACAGGTGAGATTCAACTGGCTGAAGGAGTGGAAATGGTAATGCCAGGTGATAACGCAACAATCACTGTTAATCTTATCTACCCTGTAGCGATCAATAAAGGACTCCGTTTCGCAATCCGTGAAGGTGGAAGAACTGTTGGTGCAGGTCAGGTAATTGAAATTATTGAGTGATACTATTACATTTGAGACAGGGCATGCCCTGTCTCAACCAATTTTTTTAAACGGGTGTAGAGCACCAAACACGGGTGTAGCTCAGTTGGTAGAGCACTGGTCTCCAAAACCAGGTGTCGGGCGTTCGAGTCGCTCCTCCCGTGCAAACTTCATGAATATGAGAAAAATCAGTATCTATTTCGAAGAGGCATTTAAAGAACTTATCTATAAAGTGACCTGGCCCAGCTGGAAGGAACTACAAAACAGCGCTATCATTGTTATGGTAGCAACCATAATAATAGCGATTGTCGTTTTTGCAATGGACATCAGCTTTGAAAACCTTCTGAAATTATTATATTAATCTTTCTTTTAAACGGGTAAATGAGCGATATTGAAAAGAAGTGGTATGTCATCAGAGCTATTGGCGGAAAAGAAAAAAAAGTTAAAGAGCTTATTGACAGTGAAGTAGCCAGACTTAACCTGGGGGATTACATTTCACAGGTTCTGATTCCTACCGAAAAAGTATACCAGATCAGAAACGGTAAGAAAATAAGCAAGGAAAGAAATTATTTTCCCGGCTATGTCCTTATTGAAGCTTCCCTTGTGGGTGAAATTCCTCATATTCTCAAAAATATTACTAATGTCATTGGATTTTTGGGTGTTAAGGGCGATGAAACGCCTACTCCCCTGAGAGTTAACGAAGTTAACAGGATTCTTGGTAAAGTAGATGAACTTGCTGCCACCGATGAGGAACTGAATGTGCCGTTTTTTATAGGAGAAACAGTGAAAGTAGTGGATGGCCCTTTTAACAGTTTTACAGGGGTCATTGAAGAAGTTAATGAAGAGAAGAAGAAACTCAAGGTGATGGTTAAAATCTTTGGACGTAAAACTCCACTTGAATTGAGCTTTATGCAAGTTGAAAAAGAAATTTAAAAATAAGTTCGTCTTAGCCGATGGCGGAGCAATAAAGTC
>CAYGFI010000266.1:0-4744 GCA_964349045.1 uncultured Chitinophaga sp. | reverse complement strand
TTTAAGATGAAGGATTAAGCGCAGAAACCGCAAGCGGTTACGCGAGGGCGCAAGGAGAACGCAGTTTTTTATATTTGTTTATTTTGCGTTTTTAAAATCGCGCCCTGGCGAAGCTCGCGGAGCGGGATTCCGCGCTTAATTTTTTAGGATGAAGGGTTAAGCGCAGAAACCGCAAGCGGTTACGCAAAGACGCAAGGGAGACGCGGTTTTTATATTAATTTATTTTTGCGTTTTTAAACCGCGCCTTTGTGTAGCCCGCGGAGCGGGATTCCGCGCTTAATTTTTTAAGTACAAAGAGCCATCTATGCCCCACCCCAAACCTCCCGCAGGGCGGGACAGGCACTCCCCCGGAGTTGGAGGGGCTGGTCATTCTTAAATTATAGGGTCTTATGATTGAAAGAAAGCATTTTTTGCCCCACCCCAAACCCCTCCCCCGGAGTGTGAGGGGCTGGTCATTCTTAAATTATAGGGTCTTATGTATGAATGAAAGATTTCTTTAATTTTATGAAGCATACCAGATCAATTTAGCAAAGTATTTAGAATTCATTTTTATAATTAAAAACCTTGTTTAATTAGAACAGCTTCATTAAAATCGCTGAAAGCCCCTCCCACCGCGGGGGAGTGCCTGTCCCGCACTGCGGGAGGTGTGGGGTGGGGCAGGAAAACCCCATACTTTGACGCTTATCATAGTCAAGAAGAGTTTCGCGAACCATTTTGGCTTGAAACCGGGTTCCGCGCTTAACTTTTTTGGGATGAAGGGTTAAGCGCAGAAACCGCAAGCGGTTACTCGAGGGCAAGGGGGACGCGGTTTTTTATGAGAAGGATTAAGCGCTGAATCCCGCCTTGCGGGATAAGCGAGGGCGCAAGGGGGACGCGGTTTTTTATATTAATTTATTTTTGCGTTTTTCAATCCGCGCCATTGCGTAGCCTGCGGAGCGGGATTCCGCGCTTAATTTTTTAGGATGACTGGCTAACATAGTCAGGGGTTCCGTTTATTTTGAATTCCTGTTTATCTCTACTCATTTTCTTTTTAAATACTCTTAATACATTTTCACTTTTTCCGGTTGTAATTGCCTCAATTATCTTCGCCATATCACAGATTCTTTATTAATTTGGGCTATCCTACAGGCGGTAAGCGGTCCCTACCTGTAGAAATATGTATCCTGCACATGGAAATATGTTTCCTATGCATGGAAATATGTTTCCTACGCATGGAAATGTGTTTCCTACACATGGAAATGTGTTTCCTATGCATGGAAATGTGTTTCCTACACATGGAAATGTGTTTCCTACGCATGGAAATGTGTTTCCTACACGTGGAAATGTGTTTCCGGAGGGCGATAATGTGTTTTCTATTGAAATGAAATGTGTTTTCCGGGCAGAACTATGTTGCCTTATGAATGAAATGAGCCTCCTGAAATTAAAGATGTTTTTCAGACGGGGAGGAACAGGTTTTATCAAAGGTTTGTGTGGTCAAGGAACTGCCTGCCCCGCCCAAAGGCGGGCAGACCCAATACCGCTTTGCGGGACAGGCTATGAAGCCGTGTTGTACAGCCTGTCCCGCTAAAAGCGGGAAAATCCTCTTCGTACAGGTTGTCCGAAATTTTTTCTATCTAAGGGGATTTAATAAGTTGAGTATATTTCAGAGCAGAGGCTGGCGTGGTATTTTCCGGTTAATTGAAGCCTGGCAGTGGATAAATTCCACTCTCTTGAGGGTTTTAAGTTTCATTATGCCGGTTATTTTGTGAGGGATTTTTTAAGTGATCTCCTGCAACAGAATTTAAGCATAAACAATAATGACTGAAAAATAATAAACCCTGCTGAGATCGGAATTAATGTTTATTTATACAGTACTCAATTTCCCTGAAAGCCTGTTCAAAAGGTATTGGATTGCCCTTATGAGTCCTGGCTTTACGATACTCTTTAATATCATCAAGCTCTTCAGAATCAGCAACAAGCTTCTTATAGGTTTTGATAGGAACCTTGACAGCTATTTTGCGACCGTTTTTATCTATTATATAATTTTCATCAATCATCTGAATCAAATTATCTTGGTTTCAAGGTTCAAAATTACAAAAAGTAGCGCACTAAGACAAATAAATGAATCAATGAAGATCTTTGAAAATGATCAGGATATTTTTTTACATTAGTGACGGAAAGGTTCTTTGAATTAAAGTAGTTAATGTAAAAATGTAATGGTATGATTACGGCACCAGATTCTATAACCCACGGCTGGGGAGGTGGCATGCGTTAGATCCGTTGGCGGAAAATGGTTTTTCTTTATCTCCTCACAATTATGTAAATAATAATCCCACAAGAAATATTGATCCTGATGGAAACTCGTTCCGGGAAGGTGAAGAAATTCGAAACGCAAGAAAAACAGCAAGGGAGGGTGGAGGCGAGTTTCATAGGTGGAAAAATAATGGAACAAAATCAAATTTACCCATTTTTCTTTTTTCGCATGGATTCCCCGGATAATTTTATTCTATGCGATGTAACACCCCAAACCCGTTTGTTTTAACTACATTTGTAAATACAATATAAATTTCATGTTCCAGACCGGAATTGTACTCAGCGGGGGCGGAGCCAGGGGTTTCAGCCATCTTGGGGTACTCCAGGCGCTTAATGAAGCAGGAATCTTCCCCGACTGCATCTCAGGCGCCAGCGCCGGTTCGATCGCCGGGGTCTTTTATGCAGACGGATATTCCCCTGTTGAAACCTTACACATCCTTAGTAAAAACAAACGTCTCGATTACCTGAGTTTTGCCATTCCAAAAGATGGATTACTGGAAATGAACGGTATGCAGAAGAATTATCGGCTCGTATGTCAATCCGGTCGGTTACCAGGATTCATTTACAAATATTTTCGTAATTGCTGAGCGAATTTTCAGTCTTGGAGTATCGAAGGATGTAAAAGCAAAATCTCGTAAATTTGATCTGTTCATCGACCCTCCTGAACTTGAGAAATATAATATCCTTAATCCGGATAAAGCCATGGAAATATATGAAATTGGGTATCAATCGACCCGGATGGCTCTCAGGGAATATGAAAAAAAATCGGGTAAATTCCTTCCTGGTTAATATAAAACTCTACTCCATCTCTAAAAATAAAAATTCCTTTTCAAAATTGCTGGTGAAAATACCCTTCCCCAGATTTTGCCTGATTTCATTGATCTCCCAAAACCTGCCTTCTGAAATTTCTTCAGGATTTACCTTCAGATCACCATTAGTACGGCATATAAACATATACACAAGTTCCTTCTCAACGTCTGTTTCCCAGATGTATTTTTTAACAAAGCCCGGCTTAAAATCAATTATACCAATTTCTTCCTTTGCTTCTCTGATCAGGCTCAACTCAGGTTCTTCCCCAAACGAAATATGCCCGCCAACCGCGGTGTCCCATTTTCCCGGTTGTACTTTTTTCGTTAACGTCCGGCGCTGAAGAAAAAGCTCTCCCCTCGAATTCAAAATATGCATATGCACAACAGGGTGTAATATTTTTTCCGAGGGATTAAAATGACAGGCGCTTCTTGCAGCTTTGCCGGTTACATTTCCATCCTCATCAACCACAGGAAGCATTTCTTTATTTTCTGTTTTATGGACCCGGATTTTTTTGTCAATTCTCATTTAATGGGATTTGGTGATTTTGGGATGAACCCACAATAGCAGTACATAACCCCGTAACTCCGTAACTTCGTAACTCCGTAACTCCGTAACTCATTCCTCAATCTTTCGATTTGAGCTCCCTTCCAATCCCTTCAGGAAACCCGGTAATAGGTTCCATCATAATATTACGATAAAATACCTCCGCCCCTTCCGATTGGATCTGAATCTTTCCGCGGGTATGAGGTACCAGATTCCCATGATCTGAAACATTGGAATGATAAGCTCTCATTACTACTTTTCCGTTAACAACATGAACGGATTGATCTCCAAGTGTATAAATCTCAAGTTTGTTCCATTCCCCATGAGCTTTTTCGTAATCAGCCGATTTATGACAATATCCGTATTTTACCGTAAAGGCCATTGGCTTACCCGCTTCATCATAATAATATAAATTTTGTAAAGTGTCAAAAATACAGGGGATTACCGCAACACCTGTATCCACGACAATAAAATCTCCAAGATCAGTCTCCTGAACCTGAAATTCTTTCGATTTCATCCATACTCCACCCCATGCCCCTTCATCTCCCACCGAATGATAAAGAATTCCGCTGTCGCGCTTTTTATCCGCTCTGGGGGCAAACTTTTTTTCTCCCCATTTAAACTCCATTGTTAAATGATAGTTCTCATATTCCTTTTCGGTTACCAGTATCCCAAAAACTTCCCCGGAAATACGAATTGCGGAATTTCCATCGGTTTCAACAACTGAGAAAACATTAAAAATGTCATTATTCATACCCGGGGCAGCAAAATAATGCCCGGCAGAATCTCTTGGAAGATCCGAATGAACAGAAGAATCCGGAATTGCCAGATAGCTGTACCATCCTGTAAGGTCTTTGCCGTTAAACAATGAATCGCCCTTCTTAACAGAACATGAAGTAACGAGTAAAATTGCTGTAAGAATCAGTATCAGGTTTTTCATATAAAGGGGATATTATCAATTAAGTTGTGTTGCTTTATCTGATTTGTAACTATTCACCATATCTAATACATTGATTAATAAATAATTTTATTTACCACAAAGCACCGTTAGATTTGATTTTCTTTTGTTATGTATATTAGGGAATAATTAAGAGACTCC
>CAYGFI010000265.1:0-4769 GCA_964349045.1 uncultured Chitinophaga sp. | reverse complement strand
ATGGGATATAGCATTGCAACCTATAACTTTCCTCTTTTCAAGCTGGCGCTTAAAAACTTTTTATTTGCCGTAATTGCAAGTCTTATAGCATCAACTGCATATTTTTTAATTAGCCCTATTTCAACTGCTCATTCCGAATTATTGGCACGCACCAGTCCCACAATATATGATGTATTGATTGCCTTATTTGGCGGATTGGCAGGTATTGTTGCGATTAGCAGCAGGCAAAAAGGAAATGTCATTCCCGGTGTGGCCATTGCCACTGCTTTAATGCCTCCCTTATGCACTGCAGGCTATGGACTGGCTACCGGCCAGTATTACTATTTTTTTGGTGCATTTTATCTTTTTACTATTAATACGGTATTCATAGCAATTTCCTCAGTAATGATTTCTCAGATACTTAAATTCCCTATAAGGACAATTGTTGATAAGGCTCATAAAAAAAGGGTTAATAGCTGGATTTCCTTTATAATCATTTTGGTGTTGATACCCAGCATCTATTTTGGATATCAATTGGTTCTCCTGGAAAAATTTTCGGAAAACGCCACAAAATTTGTAAAAGATATAAGTGTTTTAGAGGGAAATTATTTATTAAAAAATGAAATCCTGGCGAAAAATAATTCTATAACACTGGTATATGCCAGCGCATCATTAAGTGAATCTCAAAAAGAAGAAATTCGGGAAAAAGCTAAAGATTATTCTTTGAAAAATGTTAAAATTAATTTTTATGCGGGACCAGGCGTTGATGAGATTGCAAAAAAGAATACGGAACAAGAGCAGCTCAAAAGTGAAATGAACAGGCTTAATCTGGCATTAAAGGAAAAAGATTTGCAGATGGAAAGTATAAATAAAAGGAATAATCTCGGACAGGAATTTCTGGATGAGATTAAAGTGCTATATCCGCAGATTATAAGTTGCTCATTTTCTGAAACCTATGCCTTTAAGGCTGCAGATCCTGTTCCTGATACCATGAAAATAGTTGTCTTTTCAACCCGGGGCAGAAATCTTTATAATAGTGAAAAGCTGAAAATTGAGAATTGGCTAAATATAAAATTGAAATCAGACAAGGTTAAAGTTTACTATGAATAAGAAATGTACGAAAAACAAAAAATATTATATACACCCCGTAAATTTAATACGATTAAATTGTGGCAAAACATTACGGAAAAGCAATGGAATGATCCGAAATGGCAATTATTAAACTCAATTAAAACTATTGATCAATTAAAAACTGTAATCAAACTAAATTCACATCAGTCAGCAGAAATTGAAAGAGTTATTCAGACCTTAAAAAACGAAGGTAAAGAGCCTCTCAGAATTACTCCTTATTATGCTTCACTGATGCAGGAGGACCCATTTCATCCGGTTTTTCTGAATGGGGAAAAGCAGGAAAAGAGACTTGACCCGGTATTCTGGCAAAGCGTACCAACTCCTGCAAATCTGTTATTTCCCGATACAGGAGTCGAGGGTGCAATGTGCGAAGACTCCAGGAGCTTTGGCGCCGCATATCAGCGATATCCGAACCGGGTAGCCCTGTTTGTGGCCGAAAATACAAGTTGTGCGTCTTACTGTGTTCACTGTCAGAGAGCAAAAACTCTTGATGGAACTGTTGATGTGAACAGCGCCGAATTACAAAAGGGATTATTCTACATTGCATACAATAAAAATATTGATGAAGTTCTTGTTACCGGTGGTGATGCATTGAGGATAAGTAAAAAACGTTTAATGTTTATTTTGGAAGAATTAAGCAGAATCCCGCATCTCAGAGTAATTCGGATAGCAACAAGAGTCCCGGTGGTATTGCCAATGGGAATTACTGATGAATTGTTGGAGATGATAAATACCGCCTCCAATAAATTCAATGAGGGAGTTGATAAATATGTATATTTCATGACCCATATTAATCATTATCACGAGATTACTGAAGAATTAGCTAACGCTGTAAAAAAAATCCGTAAACATGGTTTCTCGATCAGAAACCAGACAGTACTGTTAAATCATGTGAACGATTATTATCAGACTTTGGCAGAAACATTCAGAAGGATGTTCTGGATAGGCATTCAACCCTACTATCTGTTGCAATGTCACAAAGAAAGAGGAATTTGTCATTTTATTACTCCCATTCAGATTGGCAAAATATATATGAAGCATCTTCAGGGCTGGATTTCCGGAATGGCCATCCCAAGATATGCTGCTAATGTTGAAGGAGGAGGAGGGAAAATTCTGCTAATGCCTTCCGGTCATGATACATTAAATTTAGGTAACAATTTAGAAAATAAGATTTCCGAAAGCATTGCAGATGTAATTACATGGGATGGTAAAGAATTGCATAGCTACGAAGCGCTTGGCAGAGCTACCCGGAATGAGTATTCCAACGCGGTAAAAATCATGGATGCTTTTATCGGAAGAAAAGGAGTTTTCCTTCCAAAAGTTATTATCGTTGATAAGAATGGGAAGCATATGGAAACCACTAACAGAACGAAATTACCTAAAATTGAAAAAAATAAAAAAACCAAACTTCTGGAATATGATTTATTTAAGGATGAAATGCCAATGACAAATCCACAGGATATTTCAGCTGAGTTGGAAAAACAATTTAAAAAATCAAAGTTTTCCGGAAACATTTAAATCCATCGTACTGGGAAGAATCATTTTTATTCCTGGATAAAATCAGTTTTCCTCCATTACTTTCCGGTGTAATCCTTACCGCTATAATGAGGACATTATTTTTCAATTGCATAACGGGTTATTGATCTCTTATTAAACAAAAAATTCATCCCATGTAATTCTTACCTGAACTAGCATTTTTTGCTGTTAAGTTTTTCAAGGCTTGCTTTGAACCTCTTCTTTCCGTAACTTTTGCAAAAAAAATTCAGTTATTTCGTGTGAATGATCCAAACCCAAATCTCGTAAAGTCCTTTAAGGACGAAATGGCCAGACTGTTTATTCTTAGTTTTGCCGTTTTTCTATTTATACTTTTTTTTCAGCCATTTCCTCTCGGGATGCTCGATTACAATAACCGATTACTTTATGTTACCGGGTTTGGAGCTATCTATTTCCTGTTAGCCTGGCTGATCCTTATACTTTTACCATTAGCAATACCAAAATGGCTAAATGTAAATGAATGGGAAAGCGGTCCGCCAATTGTAATTGTTTTATTATTACTCTCAATAACCACCACTGCTTTTGCATTTTATATCAGGTATGTGGGCAAAGCTCCATTATCGTTATACATAGTGTTCAAAATGGTACTGGTCTGTTTACTCCCTATAATAATCCATAAATTGCTGTATAAGGTCAAAACAATGGAAATCGCCATTCATCTTTTGAAGGAACAAAATAAGTCGTATAGCTCAAAGATGGCTGAAGATGAAAAAATTAAAGGGGAGGAAGAATTTGAAATACTCTCGGAAAATAAATCTGAAAAGCTGATATTAAAATTTAAAAACATCGTATTCGTGAAATCTGCTGATAACTACATTGAAGTCTATTATTTAAACAGTGATGTTGTTGAAAAAAAATTGGTCAGAAATACCTTAAAAAGCATAGAATCTCAATTGGCATTGCAAAAGAGGTTTATCCGCTGCCACCGCACCAGGATTGTAAATATAATGTATATTGATAAAGTGCTCAGGGATTTCAGCGGCTATTACTTAAAAATGAGCTGTTTCGATGAGAAAATACCTGTATCAAGACAATTTTTGATGCAATTAAAAGAAGCGATTTCCAACAAAAAATAAACATGTATTTCACCCCTTTTTAAGTGCTTTTCGCCCCTTTTTGTATGTTTTACCCACAAAAGTTTGTCATATAGCCCTCCGTTTTCTTAAATCTGTTTTTTCCTATTAAAGTTGTACCCGAACAAAAAAAAGGAACTCATGGGGAATTTTGTTGATAATTACTGCGAATTTCCGGCAGTATTAAGGAGACCAATGTGGCGGATATGGCATAACCTGTTAATCCGTTTTGATAAAGATAAAACAGTCAATTTTATGAACTACGGATATGCCGGTTTAAACGGTGATCCGTTAATTAAACTGGATAAGGAAGATGAAAAAAATCGGTACTGTATCCAATTATATGATCATGTTGTAAGCAGTAAAAAACTGGAAAATAAAAAGGTATTGGAAGTAGGTTCAGGAAGAGGAGGCGGAGCTCATTATATTGCCCGTTATTATAAACCTGTAAAATATACAGGGATTGATATTTCATCCGGTGTAATTAAGTTCTGTAACCGGTTTTATAAATTACCCGGTTTATCATTCGTCGAAGGCAGGGCAGAAAAATTACCTTTCGAAGCGGGATCATATGATGCTGTTGTGAACGTCGAATCGGCACGATGCTATTCCAACATTAAAACTTTTTTCCGGGAAGTCCACAGAGTTTTAAGTCATGATGGACATTTTTTGTTCGCCGATATGATGGACAAAGGTGAGGTGAATGCTATCAGGGAGAAATTAAAAGCATGTGGTTTTGATATAAACAGCGAGACAAATATTACGAAAAATGTTGCCAAAGGTCTCGAAATGGACAATTTACGCAGAGAGATGCTTATCCGGAAAAGAATCCCCGGAATGTTAAGAAAATTGTTTCAAAACTTTGCAGGAACTAAAGGAACACAGCGCTTCGATTCGTTCACTAATGGGAAATTTGAATACTGGAGCTTTGTGCTGACAAAAATCCCTGTATCAGCAAATTGAAAATATTTCATTTAGATGGAAGTGTGGTAATAAGAAAATTTATTATTTTGTGAATTCTAAATTCTAAAT
>CAYGFI010000264.1:0-4799 GCA_964349045.1 uncultured Chitinophaga sp. | reverse complement strand
GTGTCATTACTTTAAGAGCCATAAACAAACCGAAGGATGCTAAGGCTGTGATGTACTTCCATTCCCTTGAAATAGTTCCTGAATCCGCAAAAGCTTCGATTATGGAATCGAAAATAAGAGCATCCAAATTAAAAAGCAGCACAGACTGGTTTGTTGATGCAAAATATGGGGTAATGTTCCATTATTCACCCACTGTATATCCGAGAGTAGGACCCAAAAAACCATTTAATCAGGCTGTGAGAGAATTTAATGTGGACAAATTTGTTGAAATGGTTAGAGAAACAGGTGCCGGGTATGTATTCTTCTTTATAAGTCATGGAATATTCTATGTCCCTGCACCTTTAAAAACTGTCGAGGAAATACTACCTGGCAGAACCTGCGACAGGGATCTGATAGCGGATCTTGCTACAGCACTTGAACCACATAATATTAAGCTTTTATTGTATTACAATCCAAGCCATAACGATGACATTGATTGGAGAAAAGCTGCAGGTTGGGGACCCCTGTTGCATTTACAAACTACAAAAGAAATTGGTGAAGAATTGGTGTGGGATAAAACTCCCTTCTATGAAAACCAATGCAGAATTCTGGAAGAAATCGGAGCAAGGTACGGCCGGTCTGTTTGGGGTTACTGGTTCGATAGCAGTTATCCCTATCAATTATTTGAAAAGCAGGCACATGCTTGTAAGGTTGGTAATCCCGACAGGATCATAGGTTATAATTCAGGTATATATCCCAAGATTACTGAATTTCAGGATTTTTTTGCAGCAGAATTTGGTTCCAGTCCAATTCTTCCACCTGATAATTATTTCGATGAAGGCGGAGCACAAGCAGGACTTCAACCTCATGGAACAATTTTTATTGACGGAGCCTGGCATCATTTTCGTCCTGACACTGAAATTGGGCCTCAACGATTTTCCACAGAGGGATTAATTAAATACACAAAAAAATGTATTGACCGAAAATTAGTTTTAACCATCAATATGTGTATATATCAGGATGGAAGTGTTTCGCCGGTTACGCTTGAGCAAATGAGATCTCTAAGAAAATCGGTTAGGGGAGCATAAATTGTCAATCCCAATATAATGAACAACAGATATTTTGAATCAAATGATAAGTGGAAGGATAAAATTTCCAATCCTCATCAATTAGGTGGAATTGAAACTTCTGTTCTCGATAATGGTCAGGCAAAAGGTGTCCGAATTGCCTGGATTAATGCAGGTTCGGGACTTCGCTACAAGGTAGTCATAGACAGAGCAATGGATATTGCTGAGGCTTTTTATAAGCAGTATAATCTTTCATGGATTAGTCGATCAGGTATTACAGGTAAATATTATTCTGAAATAAATGGTAATGAGTGGTTAAAATCATTCAGTGGATTTATGGTAACCTGTGGTCTTTCACATATTGGGGGATACGAAGAAGATGACTTTGGACAAAGAGGATTACATGGAAGAATAAATAATCAACCTGCTGAGATTACGGAAATTGTTCAACCGGATCCGATTTCAGATCAATTTGAAATGAGTTTATCAGGCGTAATTTATGAGTCAACCGTTTTCGGCCCTCATCTTGAGTTAAGAAGAAAAATTTCATCAACAATAGGGCTGCCGAAAATCAAAATTCGGGATGTTGTTACGAATAAAGGAAATGTGGATGCTCCTCATATGATACTCTACCATTGTAATTTTGGCTTTCCGCTTATCGATAAAAATACTATGATATTCTATGATGGAGATTGCATTTCCCGTGGATCCGAATTAGATAATGACACTTTTAATGAAAATAGTAATTATAAATTAGTCCCTGACCCTATTGATTCGCACAGAGGCAATTGTGAAGCTGTTGGATTCATTGACATAAAGCCGGATGAATCCGGACTTTGTTCCTGTGGTTTATTTAATCCCAGGATTAAAATTGCTTTGGTTTTAAAATTCTTAAAAAGTGAATTACCATGGTTGACGAACTGGCAACATTGGGGGAAGGGAGAATATGTCACAGGTTTAGAACCAGGAACTAATGTGCCCTTAGGACAAGCGTGGGCAAGGGAAAGGGGTAATCTTATTTTTCTTAAACCTGGCGAAGAAAGAACATACAATCTTGAAATAACTATTTTAGATGATGAAAATGAGATTAAGGCAATTCTTGGAAAATATATTGATATCACTAAAACACTTCTGCAATGAATAAAGATAATATAATTCAACTTGCATTTGAGCAGGGAAAAGGGATTTTACGGTTAGCACCAAATTGGGTACCCCGCTCATTTTGTATACCCGGCAAAAGAATAAAATTACATCCCGATGACTATTTTAGTCTTGGAGGAATTCGAGGTGGTATTGATGAGCGTTGGTTATCATCAACTACTCCGGCAGTTAATGGACCGCTAACTGGTGTTGATGAGGGATTAAGTAAAATAGTTTTCCAGGATAAATCAGGCACATCAATGGCACTGCTTAGGGATGCTATTGCCCAATTAAAAGGATTATTAATAGGAGATAGACTTTGGACAAAATATGGTGGCTGGCCGATGTATTCAAAGTTCTTTGATAATAAAGGAGCTTTACCTCATCACATTCATCATAGAGACAAACATGCGAAACTCACCAATCAAAAAGGGAAACCGGAAGCTTATTATTTCCCTCCTCAGTTAAATAATCATGGCGGTGATTTTCCTTATACTTTTTTCGGCTTTATTCCTGGAACAACTAAAGAGGAAGTACTGGAATGTCTGAAGAACTTCAGTAAAGGAGACAATAAAATTACAAATATTTCTCAAGCATACAAGTTACAGCCCGGAACCGGATGGGATGTGCCTCCTGGAATTCTTCACGCTCCAGGAAGCCTATGTACATATGAACCCCAAAAGGCCTCTGATGTTTATGCCATGTATCAATCATTAGTTGGAGATGCAATAGTTTCCGAAGAACTCTTGTGGAAAGATACCCCAAAAAATCGGATTGGTGATTATGAATATTTGTTGGAAATTATTGATTGGGAATTGAATGTCGATCCAAACTTCAAAAAGAACCGATTCATGAAACCATTACCTGCCAAATCTGTAAAGGAAATGCAAGATCAGGGTTATTTGGAAAACTGGATTTGTTACCGTTCAGATGCTTTTAGTGCCAAGGAATTAACTGTATTCCCCGGAGCCTCAGTTGTAATCAAGGATGCGGCTGCATATGGTATGATAATGATGCAGGGACATGGCAAAATGGAGGAATGGGATATAGAAACACCAGTACTCATCCGTTTCGGACAATTTACACAGGACGAATATTTTGTTAGTGAACAGGCTGCTAAGGAAGGAGTTAAGATTATTAATTATTCCAAGACCGATCCAATTGTCATGCTTAAACATTTTGGCCCTGAAAACCCTGATTTAAAACTATAGCAGATAATTTACTAAAATTAAAAATTTCAATGAAAAAATTAAATATAAAGTTTTTATGGTTGATGACTATTGTCGCTGCAATGGGTGGGTTTCTTTTTGGCTATGACTGGGTTGTTGTTGGAGGTGCAAAAAATTTTTATGAACCATTTTTCGGCATAACAACCCCAACCCTTAAGGGATGGGGAACGAGTTCTGCTTTGATTGGATGTATTTTTGGAGCACTCCTGTGTTTTATGGTAAGCGATAAATTCGGAAGAAGACGATTGCTCATACTTTCAGGTTTTCTATTTGCTGTTTCAGCAATAGGTACCGCACTGGGAAATAGTTTTACTGTTTATAACATATTTCGAATTGTTGGAGGATTTGGAATTGGAATTGCCTTGAATCTTTCTCCCATGTATATTGCTGAAATGTCTCCATCAAATTTGCGAGGGAAATTTGTTTCGGTCAATCAGTTAATGATCATGATCGGGATATTGGCTGCACAAACAGTAAATTGGAGGATTTCACTTATAGACACTGAAATGCCAGCAAATGCTACTGCAGAGATTATCAAACAAAGCTGGAATGGTCAAATAGGTTGGAGATGGATGTTCGGTATAGAAGTAATTCCTGCAATTTTATTTTTTGTTTTGATGATAATTATGCCAGAGAGTGTCCGTTGGCTTGTAAAAAATGGGCAGGATACAAAAGCTCGAAGAGTATTATCAAGAATTGGTGGTACAGAATATGCCGAGAGGGAAGTTTCATTAATTAAAAAAACCATTTCTGAAAATGAGGTGCATAAAGTGAATTTTGGAGACTTGCTTGAACCTCGGTTATTTAAAATTCTTATACTGGGGATATTTATTGCCATTCTTCAACAATGGTGCGGAATGAATGTGATCTTTTATTATGCTGCAGACATCTTCAGAGCTGCTGGTTATGATATACTTCAAATGATGGGACAAATTGTAATTATCGGTTCGGTTATGGTTATTTCCGTTATTATAACTATTCTAGTTGTGGAAAAAATGGGACGTAAAGCGCTAATGTTGCTAGGAACCGGAGGATTATCAGTAATCTACATCATAGAAGGATACTTTTTTCATATTGAAAAGCTCGGACTTCCAATTGTTGTCTTAACTTTAGCAAGTGTAGCAATTTACTCACTTACCCTTGCGCCGATTGTCTGGGTTTTATTGTCTGAAATGTTTCCGAATCGCATTAGGGGAGCAGCGATGTCTCTTGCAGCAATTGCATTGTGGATCGGAAATTTCTCCCTTACTTTTTCGTTCCCCACAATTAAAGAGAATCTTGGTTGGACGTTGAATTTTTGGCTGTATGCAATTATATGCATTATAGGGTTCTTGGTGATTGTATATAAATTACCGGAGACAAAAGGCAAATCATTGGAAGAGAT
>CAYGFI010000263.1:0-4891 GCA_964349045.1 uncultured Chitinophaga sp. | reverse complement strand
ACCATGAAAAAACATATATTAATACCAATTATTTGTGGATTCTTATTCTGCTGGTCCTGCTCGGAAGATTTTCTCGAAAGATATCCCCTTGATGAATTATCCTCTCAGCAGTATTTCAGAACAGCAAATGATCTGAAATTATATGCAAACAGCTTCTATTTATTACTGCCTTCCCATGGCGGTTATGGAGGAGGGACATTCTGGACAGACCAAAACAGTGATAACATGGCCCAGGTAGTTCCCGATATGCGATTAGCCGGCATACGAACGGTACCTTCCGAAGGTGGGGGGTGGAACTGGAGTAATATACGTGAGGCAAATTATTTTCAGGATCATTGTTTTGAAAATCTGGAAGATACTGTCTACGGCAAAACGTATATAGCCGAAGTTAAATTCTTTAAAGCTTTTCTCTATTTTGATAAGGTTAAGACCTTTGGTGATGTACCCTGGTTCAATAAAGCGCTCACTACAGATTCCCCGGAATTATTTGCACCCCGTGACAGCCGAAAAGTGGTAGTGGATTCAATTATTGCCTGCCTCGATTATGCAATAACAAACCTGAAACCGAAAAGTCAGGCTGAACCTTTTCGTATAAACAAGGAAACAGCAATTCTCTTAAAAGCAAGAGTTTGCCTGTATGAGGGAACCTGGGAAAAATATCACCAGGGTACACCATTCGGAGTTACCGGAGAAAATGGATCCGGTTTTATTCAAATGGCAGCCGATGCTGCTGATCAGTTAATGCAAATGCAGGTCAGCCTGTATAAAGGACCTGCAGGCGCCGAATATTGGTCGCTTTTTAATCAGCTTGATTACACAGAAAATCCTGAAGTGCTCTTATGGAAAAAATATGATGTGGATCTTGAACTCACTCATAATTTAGGCCAATATCTGCCAAATGCCGGTGGTGATATTGGTATTGCAAAAAGCCTGGCTGACGATTATTTATGTTCCGATGGAAAACCGATTTCTGTCAGTCCTCTTTTTATGGGGTATGATTCACTCTCCCTTGAAGCTCAGAATCGAGATCCACGCTTTGCCCAGTCAATTTTCCTTCCGGGTCACAAACAAACCATAAATAAGCCCGGGGGAATAGCTGATTTGATATTTTCTAAACCGCCCATTGACGGGGTTGGACAATGGCGTGCTACAACCGGTTATGGATTGTATAAGGGAGTTAATACAGAATATACTCAACAACTTTCTGTTGGAACTATGGGGTCCATAATTTTTCGCTTTGCTGAGGCTTTACTCATTTATGCAGAGGCAAAGGCGGAGTTGGGTACCATAACACAGGGAGATATTGACAACTCTGTGAATAAACTGCGCGATCGTGTCGGGATGATTCATTTGGATATGAATAACATTACCCCAGATCCTGAATGGGATTATCCTGGCCTGACACCACTCATTAATGAAATCAGACGTGAACGACGTATTGAACTTGCCTGCGAAAGTACCAGGTGGGATGACCTGGCCCGCTGGAGATCTCACCATTTAATTGTTAACCAGCGGCCAAAAGGAATCAAGTATATTGGTTCAAACCTTGAGGGAACGTATTTAAAAATTGATGGTAGCGGAGAACCCAGTATTATTATCGGGGGAAACCTTTTTGTGGATGAGGACGGATTTGTAGACCCATATCAGACCTTATTGCCCGGAGGATTTGGTTTTGATCCCGGTCGCGATTACCTCTCTCCAATACCCAGTGACGAAATTACTTTAAATAAAAAACTTTTGCAAAATCCCGGCTGGTAGGGAACCTAAATGGAAAATCTCCATTTTCTACCGACAGAGTTGCCTGATGAATTTTCAGGCAACTCTTTCTAACCGTTAATATAATCTGACTTATGCAAATGTCCGGAAAACTTTTCTATACTATTGGATGGCTAAGCCTGGCTTGTCTGTTTTTTTGCAGCAGTTGTTCGAAAACAGTCACACTAAATTCACTGGTTGAAGAAATGACTCTGCGGGAAAATCTAAGTTATTTTCCAAAGGATCCATATAATCACCGACAGTTCAGCAGCTACAACCCGGCATCAGTGTCCCCCGGAGAAAAAGGATGGTTTGAGAATTTCGACATGTCTCATTTCCTTCGCGTAGAAAAAAATAATGGCCGACGGGAGTTTGTCATGTTTGATGCTGAAGGTCCCGGTGCAATCGTCAGGTGGTGGATGACTTTTTATAAAGCCCAAAATGGAATAATCCGGATTTATATCGACGGCGATACCATCCCGGTTACTGAAGGCTCACCTGACAAGCTCCTGAGCGGTTCAATTCTTACGGAATCTTCACTGGCTGTATCTGTGCAGGCCGGTGCTGCAATCGGTGAAGAAGGTCGCGATTATGACCATAACTTCTATGTCCCCATACCTTTTGCCCGTCATTGCAAAATTACCTACGAATGCGATTCTCTGGTTTTACTTTATGATTATGAGGGCACACCGGTACCCGAAGGTTACTACTGGCCGGATGTATTTTATAATATAGGTTACCGTGCCTACGCTGAAAACACTAAACTCGAATCAATTACCCGGCAGACTCTTGCTGAGAATAAACCAATACTGGATAAGGCCGGCAATATTTTACTTCCCAACCCGGAAAGCTCCTCCCCCGAAAAACATTTTGATAGGATAATATTACCGGGGGATTCTTTGGTAATTGAATTTCAGATAAACAAGCACGCCATAAACCGGCTAATGGTTGAGTTGGGAGCAAACAACAGGCAGCAGGCATTGCGCTCTGCCGTTTTAAAAGCAACATTTGATGGTTACCAGACTATTTGGGCCCCCATTGGTGAATTTTTTGGAACAGGATATAGCCTGAATCCGCACAAAACATGGATGAACCAGAGGAATGAAAATGGCAGAATGGATTCCTGGTGGGTAATGCCTTTCAGAGAGAAATGTGTTCTGACAATCATTAATTATGGCATAGAAAACATAAGTCTCAAAGGATTGGCCGGGCTGACCCGCTATAAATGGACCAAAAGCAGCATGTATTTTGGAACCTCCTGGCATGAATACCATCATATTAATTCCAGGGATGAAAAGGATTCACCTTTTGACCTGAATTTTGTTGATATCACGGGAAAGGGTATCTATGCAGGCGACCAGGTAACCTTGTTTAATAATACCTATCATTGGTGGGGCGAAGGGGATGAGAAAATCTTTGTTGACGGTGAGTCTTTCCCTTCCAGTTTTGGAACAGGCTCTGAAGATTATTACGGTTATTCTTTTGCCCGGCCTGAATCATTTTCACATCCTTTTTTATCACAGCCGGAAGGTAAGGGAAATACAAACTGGGGCATTACAGTTAACATGAGGCATCGATCACTTGATGCTATCCCATTTAACACATCAATCAGTTCAAATATTGAATTATGGCATTGGGCTAATATCCGTATGAACTTTGCTCTTACATCCTATTATTATATATTGCATCCTTTCCAGTGTAATGTTATCCCCGATATTGAAAGTGTGAAACGCCCTGTTGCTGTAAATAAAAATGATATCAGGGAAAATGAATATAGTCCAAATCAGCATTAACACAATAATCCTGACTATGAAAACCAGTACGTTTTTTAGTAAAATAAAATGGATCGGATTCATTGTTATACTTATTTCATGCAAAAAAATGGAAAAATATTATACTGTCAATGACTTTGCAAACGTTCCGAAAACCGATGCCCATTTTCATTACCTCACCTATAACGACGGATACCTGAAAATCGCATCAGAACTGAATTTCAGACTGCTTTCCCCAAACTGGGACGGAGAGTATTCGATTGACGAACAAATGAAAATTACCCATTCAGTGTTGATTTCCAATCCCCATAAATTTGCTTTCTTCGGTACCTTTTCACTTAACGGTTTTGGGGAACCTGGTTTTGCAAAGAAAACAATCGCACGAATTGAAGAGTGCATGAAAGCAGGGGCAACCGGTATTAAAATCTGGAAAAACATCGGGATGGTTTTAAAAGATCCGGATGGACAATATATTATGGCAGATAATCCTGCTTTTGATAGCATTTTTATATACCTGGAACAAAAAAATATCCCGGTTATGGGTCACCTGGGAGAACCAAAAGACTGCTGGCTTCCATTTGATGAGATGACAGACCCCGGAGATAAGAGTTATTACAAAAACAACCCTGAATACTATATGTACCTGCAACCTGAGGCTCCGTCATATGAAGATCAGATAACGGCAAGGGACAATTTACTGAGGAAACATCCGGATCTTGTTTTTATTGGCGCCCATTTAGCCAGCCTGGAATGGAGTGTTGATGAAATCGCTAAACGATTGGATGAATTCCCTAATTTAAGCGTGGATATGGCAGCCAGATTGTATCATTTGCAATATCAGTCCAAAATTGACCGTGAAAAGGTCCGCGATTTTATGATAAAATACCAGGACAGGATCCTGTATGCAACTGATTTTGAGGTACACGAAATACCCGGCGCTGATAGTAAAGTTATAATGGAGAATCTTCGCAAAGGTTGGATGTCACAATGGATCTACCTGGCAACAGATTCAATAACAGGAGTTGAAGGCCTGCAACTTCCGAAAGAAGTAATTGATAAAATATACTTTAAAAATGCCGAACGGTTTTTTCCGGTAAATTAATATTTGTAAAACTTTAAGATCATGAAAAAGCTGCTAATCTTTCTGTTACCCTTTTTTTTATTGATTTCATGCAATGAACAAAATTCTAACATTCATCCTCTCAACTTGTCAGAGGCTTCACCTGAAAGCGCCGGAATGTCAGCGGAGCGACTTTCCAGAATTGACAGTATGTGCCTGAACGCTGTTGCCGATAATAAAATTCCCGGTATCGTAGCCCTGGTGGCGAGGAATGGGAAAATAGTTTATTATAAAGCATTTGGGA
>CAYGFI010000262.1:0-4900 GCA_964349045.1 uncultured Chitinophaga sp. | reverse complement strand
CCGCTGAACGCTGCATCCCAGTTCATTACTCCGGTAGTTGCATTTATTACTCCCGCTGCTACCGGTGATACCGAATAAACAATTGAAGTACTGTTTGCTGCTGTTGCTGTGTAGGTCTCATCTGCTGCATTCTGCAATACTGTTATAGCGCCCGCGGTAAAGCTGGTTGGTCCTGTTAATGGATTTACCGTTACCGCGAAATCCGGAGAAACTAATCCATTGCCACAAACGTCGGTTCCCTGCACTGTTATAATGCCATCTGTTGCAGTTCCAAAATCTATTGTAATACTATTGGTATTATCACCCGCTGTTATTGATGCTCCGGCTGGTATTGTCCATAAGTAGCCTGTCGCGTTAGCTATCACAGGTACGGAATAAACAACACCTGATTCTCCCTCGCATACACTTGCAGGTCCAACTATAATTCCTGCATCGGCTACTTCCGGAATAATCACCACATTAGTATCGAGGGTAATTTCTCCCGCTGTTGCAAGAGCCCTGCCTTCAATAGATGAGCCTGCCGCCAGATGGATTGCTCCATCAACAATTGCAGTACCCACGAAACTTGAACCGGCTCCTAAATCGAATTGGCCTCCTATTTGCCAATATACATTGCACCAGGAGGCTGAATTAATTAAAGTTACTTTTGAGGCTGCTCCTGTTGCAAAAGCGCCACCTATCCTGATAATAAATATAGCATTAGGATCACCTTGCCCATCTAAAATTAATTCTCCATTCATTGTTGAAGCAGCTCCCGTGTTGTAAACTCCCGGGGTTATAACCTGTTGGTCAACTAATAAAACCCCTAAAACAGCGCCGCCCATACCACTCATTTCGGCATATGCAGCAAGTACATCTGTTCCAGCCTGAGTTGCAACAGGATCACCCGGCAGATAAATATTCCCATCCAGAGTTATACCGGTAGCATCAAATGCCCCTGCCGCAGTGCCAATATCGCCTGTTACGGCTGTTGCGCCGGTATTGGCAAATGCTCCAGCTGCAGTAAATAATGCAAAATTTGAAGATGTGCCTAAGTTAGGAGCTGTTTGTCCGAAATTTGCTTTTGGAATTAAAAACAAAAAAACCGCTGTTAATATAACAAGTGACCTGCTTTTCATTTCAATATGGGTTTAAGTTGTAATTAAGTTACTATGGACAAAGGTCAGACCCAAAAGACATGTTTATATTATACTATTACGGAAAAAAGTTACATCATTTAATCATTTTCAAACATGATGTGATATTTGCAAGAGGGAGTAAATCGACTCCTTATAAAATAAAAACAGAGGCCAAAATGAGGTCTCTGTTCTTAAAAAAAGTTATTTGTAATATTAGAATACTTACTTTTTCGGGGGAATAATATCAATAATAACGGTACGGTTATAAAAACGCTCTTCAGGTAGATTGTTTTCAAAGGGTGATAAACCATCGTCCTCGCCAAAACCGTAAACTTCTAATTTAGCATCGGTTCTCCCGGCTTTTGACAAAGCATTTTCAAAGATGCCTTTTACTTCATTAGCCCTTGCCTGCGACAATTCCTTGTTATGGGCTTCTTCTCCGATAATATCGGTATGGCCATGAATTATGACGGTTCCGTTTTTAGGGATCTTTGGAGTCACGATTTCTGTGAGGTATTTTTCGTAAATTTTGATGGCTTCCGAATCATTGAATTCAAAAATTATGCTGAATCTCATGCCTTCTTCTCTTTCGTCAGGAGTCCAAAGTACGATGTGTACAGGAGCTTCCTTTTTTATAGTTTTGCCACTTTTCGTCCTACCTACCATGGTTGCATTAAAATCGCCCAATGAACGAATACCCAGAATAGATTTTCCGGGGATACTTGCATTTTCTTCTGTAAACGGTCCAAATTTCTGAATTTTTCCAGTTTCATCAGCAATTTCCAACGACCAGGATGATAAGACTTCATCTGCTCCATCTACATTGAAAGAAACATAGCTGTCAAGCGGAGCTTCCTGTACGGTTACTATTTCCACAGGTTTCAGCGGGGCATCCGGCCCGCTCTGGAACTCCATCATCAGCGATGGCGATTCGCTCCAGATAGTTACTCTGCGGTCTCCTTCACGAAGAAGGACAAGTTCTTTTGTGCCACCCGGCTGTTCAGATGGGATCCTGGGTTTTACCCTGCTTTCAGTAGTGATCCTTGAAGCATTGATTGCAAATACGTCAACCAGGTATTTCTTGACCGATTCTGCCATTGCCATTCCGTCTTCTTCACTTTCCATTGAGGATCCGGACAAATTGACAACTGTTTGGGGATTTTTCCCCATACGGTCGCCAAGAATGTTTAAAACGTTATAATAAACTGTCAACTGTCGTTTTGAACGACCTGACAATTGTTTAGGTGCGAAAACTTCCAGTTGATCTTCTTTGAAGTCTTTGACCTGGTCTTTGGCAAGCAACACATAACGATCGGGTATCTCGCTTGAACCTATATCAAAGAACACGTAATTACGTACAGGGAATGTTTCTCTTACCCTGCGTTGAATTGGAATGTTCCCCGGAGAATAAACAGAAAACCTGACATCAAGCTCCTCTGCAAATACCACGGAATAAATGTCATCACCTCCACTACCACCTGGCCTGTCAGTAGAAAAATACCCTTTCCCCGAAGAATTATTTGTTATAAAAGCATAATCATTGTATTGAGTATTTAAAGGGGATCCGGCATTAAAGACCTGGCCAAATTCAGAGACGTTCACTGCGCTGCTAAAAATATCCAGACCTCCCAGGCCAAAGCGTCCGTTGGAAGAGAAAAACAGAATCATATTGTTTTCTTCTAAAAAGGGAAACATTTCATCTCCTTCTGTATTTATCAGATTACCCAGGTTTTGAGGTGTCCCCCAATCTCCTGACCCGGCTTTTGTAATTCTGTAAAGATCAGCACCTCCATAACCTCCTGGCATATCACTGGTAAAATACATAGTATTTCCATCTGCAGTCAGGTATGGATGGCCGACCGAGTAACCTTTGTCGTTAAGAACAAAAGGTTCCGGTTTTGACCATTTCCCATCATTATAGTTACTAAAATAAATCTGAAGCTCAACAATTTTATCCTTACTTTTATCTTTTTTATTGTTCCTTGTGAAAGCAATAAGAGTACCGTTATTGCTAAAACTTGCAGGGCCGTCATGAAATTTGCCTTTCAATCTTTTATCAAAAATTTCAGGGGTTTTTAATTGGCCGCCATCCACTTCAGAAATGTACATGTTCCAAAAAGGTTTACGGGTCCAATTATATTTCCTTGCACACATTTTTGAGTTCCTGCTTGATGCAAAAACAATTTTATCCTGGTAATAACTGGTACCAAAATCAAGCGCCTCAGAATTTACATCCAAATGTTCAATTTTATATTTATTATTTTCTTTTAATAAATTGGAGAACCCATTTTTATTAGCTGCATAGTCCTTTGCACGCAAATCGTCGGGTTTAAGTTCTTTAAATTTATCCATCCATTTATTAGCTTCGTCATATTTGCCGTTGGCTTTTAAAACCATCGCGTAATTGTAATAGTCCTCCGGTATAATACCTTCGGATTCACTGATGAGATTTAAATAGACTTCTTCCGATTTGACATTTTCATTTAGGTTGTAATAACCTACAGCCAAATTCCGTTGTCCCTCAATGGTCAGATGTTTAGCCTGAGTATAAGAATCAATGGCTTTATCAAAAGAGTAAACGAAAGAGTACTTATCTCCCTCTAATTCTTTTGCGGATTTTTCCTGGGCAAACGCGTTTATGCCTATCCCTATAAATACAATAGTAGTAATAAATAAATTTTTCATGATTCAGGTTTTTAGGAAGATTTAAAAATTCCTTGGAGAATGTATTTGTTTTTTGTTTAAAAGAAAATCATATCGTAATATTAATTCATGACTTCCCTGGTTGTATTTGCCCGTTTCCAATCCAAATGACCAGTCATAGGAATAGCCCAGGTGAAACTGTTCTGTTATATCAAATCCCACCAGTCCTCCTATGGCATCACCGGTGCGATACATGACTCCCAGCAATAATCGTTTCATCAGGATAAAGGATGCGGTTACGTCGGCCTGGATCGGCGCTGCCTCGGTTACTTTTACCAGTGTGGTTGGTTTAAAGGCCAGGTTATCCGATATATTCAGCAATGCCCCGGCTATGAAAAAGTAATGCCGTTGTACCTTGCCTACCAAGGGGTCTCCGTTGGCATCCTTTTCTGCCGAATAACTGTTTTGTAATAACTCCGGAACCGATATTCCCGCATAAAAACGCTCCCTCGAATAGTAGGCCCCAAATCCAAAATTCGGAGTCAAATGATTCGTGATGTTGTTCTGAAACGCCGGGTCATTCTGCTGATCCAACTCAAGTACCTGAAGGTCTGCCTGGAAGACATCTATTCCAGCGCTTAGCCCAAATGCTAATCTCGACCTCTCCGTCAGATTTATTCTATAGGCATAATCAACAAACACCGAGGTGTTATTGGTTGGGCCTATCTTATCGTTTAATACCGAGAGACCCAACCCTATGTGTTCGTTCCTTAAGGGCGAATGCATCGTAAATGTTTGTGTTTTGGGCGCTCCCGAAAAGTCTACCCATTGCGTACGATACAGAGCCGTAAGTGTTAAAGCATCCCTGCTTCCCGCATAACCGGGATTCACCACCAGGGTGTTATTCATATAATGGGTGTACAACGGTACCTGCTGTGCAACCAGGGATATGCTCCCACAGGATAATACCATTACCAGTAGTGCCTTTATAAAAGTTTTCATCAGAATATAATTTATTTGTTAATGGCCTGATGGAACCCTCATGTATTTTCATGTCCTTGTTGTGTATGTCGGTGCATGAGGGTTTCATTCGGTTTTTATTTTTAGATCATGATTACTTTTTCCTGTCAATTTTTTAT
>CAYGFI010000261.1:0-5006 GCA_964349045.1 uncultured Chitinophaga sp. | reverse complement strand
CAATTACTGTGAGTATCTTATCTTTCATTCCGATTTCCGCGCCAATGCCACCGAAATTACCGATGACATCCTGCTCAAACTTTTTAGATTCTGCCGGCGGAAGAAAAATAGTGTGCGGATCGCCCAGTGAATCTACGAGTCCGCTGATTGCGCCGTAAAGCAATTTCTGGTCTTCTGCCTTTGCGCCGTTCAGCTGTTCACTTTTAAGCATATCCCAGGCTTCCCAGAATGTCCCAAAATTCAAAGCAATGCCTTCCGCGGTCTCGGTATTGGAGATATTTTGCAGGGTTATTGTTCTCGGGTACGCGGTTCCGGTTTCATAGCCGGAGTAAAATGCTACAATTCCAAAAATCGCGACGCCGATAAAGACCGCGGTATAAAGCGGAATTTTACCAGTATATTTTTTTCTGAATTCTTTAAGTTTTTTATTAGCGATTTCCTTTTTATCTTTTTCTTTATTTTGAAAGTCAAGTTCAATATCTGCAATAGCCAGCTCTGCTGCCCGTTTTTTCTTTTCTGATGTCTGATATTTTAGCTCTTTGTTAGCAATGATTAACTCTGCTGCTCTTTTTTCCTTTTCTTTATTTTGAAATATCAGTTCTTTATTTGCAATGATAAGTTCAGCCGCCCGTTTTTCTTTCTCTCCGTTTTGAAATAACAGTTCGTTTTTAGCGATGATTAATTCCTGTGCTCTTTTTTCCTTTTCATTGTTTTGAAAAGCAAGTTCTTTATTAACAGTTCGTAATTCTTTTGCCCATTTTTGTTCAGCAATGTCTCTTGCTACTAAAACAGCTCCAAGCACAGTTCCATCGTTATTTTTATAAACCGATCCGTTAAGTAAAACATCTGTTAAAGAACCGTCTTTATGGCGAAACGTAAGGGGGAAATTTGAAAAAGATCCATTAGCGAACACTTCCTGGTGGATTTTTCGTGCTTTTTGAGGTTCAGTGAAGTATTCAAAGAAACCGGTACCTATTAATTCATCGCGTTCTACACCGGTAATTTTCACTTTAGCCTGGTTTATGTCAGTGATTTTACCATCGGTGTTTATGGTTACCATGGGATCAAGGCTGGCTTCAATCAGGCTGCTGGCGTAATGCGATTCATGTGTCCTTGTTCGTTCCATCTTATCTACGCCTTTAAAAAAATTATTTTTTTGTCATCCTTAATTGATTTGCCAATCTCCTCGATCGGGATGCGCCTTTTATCCTTTAATTTTTTAAAGTGGGATGGAGTAAGACCGGTATATTTTTTAAACTGGTTCGATAAATGAGCAACACTGCTGTAATGCATTTTCCAGGCTATCTCCGTCAGACTGAGCTCACCATAAATTATAAGCTCTTTAACGCGTTCTATTCTGTGAGAAATGATAAATTTCTCAATAGTTGTTCCCTGTATTTCAGAGAAAAGGTTCGCGAGGTATGTATAATCGTATTCCAATTTTTCACTGAGGTAATCAGAAAAATTTAATTTGGGGATTTCATCAGAATGATGAATCATTTCAATGACAGCGGTTTTTATTCTTTCGATCAGCACTGCTCTCTTGTCGTCCATCAGTTCCAATCCTGATTTAAGCAAAGCAAGCCTTAATTGTTCTTTTTGTGCCACTGTAATGTCTTCCATGATTTCGGCTACTCCCATATCCACAAGGATATAGTGCAGACCGAGTTTCTTTAACTCTTCCTTCACCAGCATTTTACACCGGATGCTGACCATGTATTTGATATAAATCTTCAAGAAAGGAATTATTTTTTACCGGGAACTAATAACATAATTCCACCTAAACCCATAACAGCTATCCCAATTAACGGAGACCATCTGAGATGGTGAGGTTTATTCGCAGTAATTTCGACTTTACCGATATCAACAACTTTCTCCCTTGTGAAAAAAGTAAACGCGGTAAAAATGGTCAGTATCAGACCGATTATTATAACAATGATTCCTGCTTTTTTCATCTGTATATTATTTTTAATGGTCAGGTTGTTTACATTTTACAATGCGTCAATAAGTTTGTGAATCTCGTCCTTTGTTTTGCCAAGTCGTACCTGGAGTCTGCCAAGCATTTCTTCTTCTTTGCCGTCTGCTAATAATAAATCACTATCCGTGAGCATAGCAAACTTTTGTTTCAGTTTTCCTTTAATCTCGTTCCAGTTTCCTCTTAATTCGGTAATATTTTTCATAATCTTTTGATTTAGATGATATACAAAAAGTTGCATAACAAAGGTGCAATCCTTTTTCCTGTGAATGCTTACATAATTACAAGTATTAATTATATCATTCACACATTCATCTGAATCTTTGCCGGAAAAGATTATTCGTAGCCGCTTTTAATTATAGTGGAAATCATCTTGAACCGTTCGTTGGCTTTAACAATATTTGCCGTATGTGCCGGGATAATAATTGACTGTCCGGTTTCAAGGACATTGGATACTCCGTCAATAAAAATTTCAGCCTTGCCATCGATGATCTGGACAAAGGTGTCGAACGGGATTATTTTTTCAGTCAGGGCTTCACCGGTATCAAAAGAAACCGCGGAGATGTTCCCGGTTGATTTTTTTATTATAGTTTTAATTACCACTGAGTTAGGAATGTATTCAATGATTTCAACAATTATAAGCGCTTTAGCTTTTTCAACTTCTATGGTATCCATATTTTTCAAATCCCTCTAATTTATAAGAACTTATAAGAACATCAATAATTGTTTTTCACCCTTGCATTATAGAAAGAAGGAGGCAGAGGGAAGGTGATCATTAATAGCAAAGGTGCGATGCTTTAGAAAGGAAATAGTTATACAATTATGTGAAAGATTTACACAATTCACACATCGGTCAATGACCTGCGCCTGTTATTTTTAAGCTTTTTGAAATGGGATGGAGTCAGCCCGGTCATTTTCTTAAATTGGTTTGACAGATGAGCCACGCTGCTGTAATGCATCTTCCAGGCAATTTCGGAAAGATTAAGCTCATCATAGACAATAAGCTCTTTAACTCTTTCAATTTTATGGGCCAGGTAAAAATTTTCAATGGTAGTTCCTTTAACTTCGGAAAAAAGATTGGAAAGGTAGGTGTACTCAAGATTAAGTTTTTCGCTGATGTAATCGGAAAGGTTTACTTTGATCTGATCATCCGTATAATGAACAAGTTCTATAATGATCAGCTTAATTTTCTCAACCAGAATGCTTTTTTTATCATCCATCAAAATCAAACCGGTCTTTTTAAGGCCAATACCAAGACTTTTCAATTGTTCCTCAGAAATATCCTCTTGAATATTTGCTTCACCTAATTCCACACCGATATAATGTAAACCGAGTTTTTCCAGTTCGGATTTCACAACCATTTTGCATCGGATGCAGACCATATTTTGGATGTAGATTTTCAAGAATTTTTTTTTCGCCCGGGTATTGTTAAGGATTTGAATATTCAAATATACATTAATTAAAAATAAATGTAAAGTTTTTAATTACATCCGGATTATTAATTTATATGCAACTGGAATTCAGGGATATTCGGGCTCAGATTTTATGTGGGAGTTCAGTTCTTCCGTCCTGAAAGGACCTGTTTATTAAGTCAAAAGCGGGGGCTTGGGTAAAATGGTTATACTTCCGTTTGTTCTGAAGGCCTTACCCTTTAAATTAATTGCCATCATCTACAATATAAATATAAAAGCCCCCTATCCCTGTAAATACAAGGATAGAGGGCTTATAAAAAGCTTAGAAAATTACTCCACTGAAATCAGTTTACCAGTTTGAATGATTTCTGATTTACTGATAATCTGGTAAAAATATACTCCGCGAGGAAGACTTACTGTTTCAACTACAGTTAATGGTTTGGTTACAGTTGAAATCAGTGTCTCTTCTCCCAGAGCATTAAACATCCTTAATTCGCATGAATTCAATTTAGAGGCTTTATTTATCACGATATTAATGGATGTTGAAAAAGGGTTTGGATATATTACCACTTCATTATTAATATTCTCAGCAACAGCTTTAGGAATAGCTGTGGGATCGCATATTATTAACGATACATCATTTGATGTGGCTGCTCCGCATGTTCCGGTTACAACAACATTGTAATCTGATGCTTCATTCTCGTTTTTAACAGGGCTCAGAGTAAGTTTAGCTGATGTTGCTCCTGAAATATTTCCGCCATTCACCAGGTTTTCTGTTCCTCTGCGCCATTGGTACTTAAGACTGGTGCCCGTTGCAACTACCAGGAAGCTTTCATCACAGCCGAGGGCGCCATTCTGATCGTAAGGCTGTCCGAGAATAACCGGGGCAGAGTTAACGACCAGTGAAAGATTTCCTGAAGCAGCGTAAGGAGCGCATGGTCCTGTAATTACTACATTATAGTTTGCTCCGGCATCGCTGATTTTCACAGGATCAATTCTAAGTGTTGATGTAGATACCCCGGAAATATTTCCTTCGTTGACTAATATTACAGATCCTCTTCTCCATTGATAGGTAACACCCGGAACATAACCAACTGCAAAACTTGCAGAACTTCCTGCACATACAGTTTGGTTATCAGCAGATGCCGGGAGTGAACCTGCAGTCACAATAATGTGATTTGAAGTAAGACTTCCGCAATCATTCGCGTTGGTCACATAATAATCTCCGGATGCAGTTACAGTTATTGTTGCCGTTGTTGCCCCGGTACTCCAGGCTCCGCCAACATTTCCTGAAAGCACAACACTCTGATCTCCGCATAATGTAGTTGATCCACCGGCTGTAATTGTTGACACAACAGGAAGAGGATTGACTGCTACAGATATGTGATTTGAAGTTACTTCACCGCAGCTATTGGAATTGGTTACATAATAGTCGCCTGATGTGGTAACCGTAATAGCTGGAGTTATTGCAGAGGTGCTCCATGTTCCGCCAACATTTCCGGAAAGTACAACACTCTGACCTTCGCATAATGTAGTTGATCCACCTGCGGTAATTGTTGATGCTATCGCGAGGGGGTTAACTTTTACAAAAATGTGATTGGAAGTTACACTACCGCAGT
>CAYGFI010000260.1:0-5009 GCA_964349045.1 uncultured Chitinophaga sp. | reverse complement strand
AGTTATTCCAACTTCCTGCTTTTTAAGTGTAAAGGCATCTTTACTATCCTCCGCTATTTTAACCTCACCGGTCTGCTGCACGCAGGAAGAAATAAGGAATAAAATGACCCCTTCCAATACTATTAAATAATTATTCATTTTATATCAGGTTTTTGTTTTCTTCAAAATACTTACTGTGATTATCATCCGGGTTAAGCGATACACTTTCGAATGCATGTTTTCCAACCAGCGTTTTGTAAATCAATGGTAAAAAAAGCAAGGTGCTGAACATGGAGAAGAGTAATCCACCGATTACCGCCACACCCAGAGGTGCAATCTGATCGCCGCCCTCCCCGATTCCCAGAGCCATTGGCAGCATACCGGCCATCATGGCAAAGCTGGTCATCAAAATCGGTCGTAACCGGTTGGAAGCGGCAGTGAAAAAGGCTTTCTGATCACCTTTTTGCCGCAGGTCTTCGGCATTGGTAACATACAAAATTGAATTGGCAACAGCTACTCCCAATGCCATAATGGCGCCCATATACGATTGAATGTTCAGAGTATGCCCGGTTATCAACAAAAGTAAAACGGAACCACCCACCACCGCCGGAAATATGGAAATGGTGGCAAGCGAGATTTTAAAAGACTGGAAACTGGCCGCAAGCATCAGAAATATAACAATTACGGCAATCAATAAACCCAGTTGAAGTTCGACGGTAGTCTGAGCAAGTAAATCGGCCTGTCCTCTTTTTAATATTTTTACTCCGGCAGGAAGTTCCCCCAGATCAGCAATAGCCTTATCGAGTTCTTTTACAGCGTTGCCCAGATCTTTGTTGTGAATATTGGCCGTAAGCGTTATAAAACGTTGTTGATTGAGCCGGTCATATTCAGCCGGTATGCTGATCATGCTCCAGCTCGCTACATCTCTCAGGTAAATCTTCCGGTCCGGGTTGTTTGCGATCGGTATCATTTCAATGTCATCCGGTTTATTCATTTGATATTGCGGGTATTCCACCTGAACCTGATAGGCAACACCCGAAACCGGGTCGCGCCAGTAATTGGGTTGTGTAAACCGGCTCGAAGAAGTGGCCGTTACCATCGATTTGGAAATATTATCAACCGTCAGTCCCAATTGTCCCGCTTTTACCCTGTCTATATTGATTTTTAGTCCCGGATAATCCAGGGGTGTGGCAATCTGTACATCCCGGAAAAAAGAAACTTTTTCCAGCTTGTTTTTTAATTTTTCAGCGATGGAAAGTGACGACCCGAGGCTTTTCCCAAAAACTGCCACTTCTACAGGATTTGTTGATCCCATGTTCATTACCTGATCCACCAGGTCTCCCGGCTCAAACGAAAGCTTTGCCCCGGAAAACTTTATTTTGAACCTTTCCCTCATCTCTTCCTTGAACTTTTCAATGGGAAAATGCGCACTTTTCTTAAGGTTAATCCGGATGACAGCTTCATGCGGTCCGCTTGTCCACAAATGGATAAGGTTTACCGGAAAGCTTGAAGGTTGAGTACCTATAAAAGCGGAACTGATTTCCACATTGCCTTCACCTGCAATTTCTCTGGCAGTTTTAAGGAGTTCCTGCGTGGCTTCTTCGGTTCGTTCAATCCGGGTACCGGTTGCCAGACGCAACCTGACCTGTACCTGCCCGGCATCAACTTTCGGGAAAATATCAGTTCCGATTGAATAAAAACCCAGTGAAACAATACCAATGGCCAGGATAAAATAAACGGACAGGCTGAACCTGCTTTTATCCGACATATTTTGAATGAAGCCAAGGTAGCGGGTTTTGAAACGGATAAACCTACTGTTTTTATTTTCTTCATGACGGATGGATTTCATGATCCAGACTGCCATAACCGGAACAAAAGTCATGGAAAGCAGGAATGAGGCAATCATCGCAAAACCAACGGCCAGCGACATGGGCAGGAACATACCGCGCGGTACTCCCGACATGAAAAGCGCCGGTACAAAAACTGCCAGGATGCTAAAAAGAATGAGCATTTTTGGGGTAATAATCTCTCTGCACGCATCCAGAATAGCTTTTGCTTTTGATTTCCCCATTTCCATGTGCCGGTGGATGTTTTCAATGGTAACCGTGGCCTCATCCACCAGAATCCCTACGGAAAGGGCAAGTCCACCCAGTGTCATGATATTGATGGTCTGGCCGATCATATTCAGAAAAATGGCGCTGGTAAGCAGTGCAATGGGAATGGTAAGCACTACAATAAATGCCCCCCTGCGATCGCCAAGGAACAAAAGCACCATCAGTCCGGTAAGAATAGCTCCCAGCCCACCTTCAAAAAGAAGGTTTTTCAACGAATTGATCACATAACCGGACTGGTCAAACTCATAAGAAACTTTAATATCATCAGGCACGGCAGCCTGCATTTCGGGTAAAGCCTTTTTTACATTTTTAACCACATCCCAGGTGGAAGCATCGGCTCGTTTGGTTACCGGGATATATACCGAGCGAACGCCATTCACCAGTGCATAACTGGTAGTGACGTCGGAACCAATTTCAACAGTTGCAATATCCCTGAGATAAACCGAAGCTCCTGTCCCCAATTTTAAAGGGATATCGCCAAAATCCTTCACATCTTCAATTACCGTATTTTGCGGGGTGATAAGCATTTGATCTCCCATTCTGAGGTTTCCGGCCGGTGAAATGGAATTGAATCCGGCCAGGGCTTTCACTATTTCATCAGGTGTATAATTGTATCGCTGTAATTTTTCCGGGTCCACCTTCACAATCACGGTCCTGGCGCTTCCGCCAAAAGGGGGTGGCGCCGACACGCCAGGCAAGGTAGAAAACATAGGTCTTACCTTAAAAAGCGCCAGATCGGATATTTCTCCCAACGTCCGGGTTTCCGAAAAGAAAACGAGTTGTCCTACCGGAACACTGCCGGCATCGAAACGGGTTATAAAGGGAGGAACAGTGCCGGGTGGCATAAATGCCCTCGAACGGTTAACATAACCAACAACTTCAGCGGCTGCCTGGCTCATATCCGTACCTTCATGGAAAATAATTTTAATCAGCACATTTCCCTGGATCGATTTGGATTCAACTGCCTTAACACCGGTTATATAAAGGAAATGGTATTCATAATAACCGGCAACAAACGACTCCATTTGTTCGGGCGATAAACCGCCGTAAGGTTGTGCTACATAAATGGTCGGCAAACCGAACGTGGGGAAAATATCCACTTTCATATTCCGGATGGCAAGAAATGAAAAGAATGAAATGGCCAGAACCACAACCATTACAGTAATGGGTTTACTTAATGCACCTTCAATTAACCTCATTTTAATTTTGGATTTGATTTAAGAAAATATCCACGTCCCCCCTGATCACCGCCAGTTTAAGCAGTGATTTCCAGGATGAGATATAAGCATTTCTCAGGCTGGCCTCAGCGTGGAGCAGGTCGTATTGAGCCTGAATTAATTCGGAATAGTCGATTAAACCGGAGTTGTAACGTGTCTGGAGAGAGTGAAAAGCAGATTCGCTGGCTTCATATTCCACAGGAACTTCATTGGCCACAAGCAAAGATGTATTCAGGTCATTCAAGGCAATGATCTCCTGGCTGCTCAAAGCAATTTGGGTTTGTAAGAAATAACTTTCTGAAGAGCTCGTAAGCGATTTTTGCCGGTTGGTTTTCAATTTAACGACGGTAATATCGAGAATGGGAAATACCAGTTGCAGCCCGACACCATAGTTATACCGGCTAAATGACCAGCCATCCGCCTTGTTAACGGTTCCATCGTAACTGATCCCGGATCCGCGGGCGAAAGTAGTTCCCAGAAATTCAAGCTTTGGCGCCCAGGAACGGCTGATTTGCCGTAAACGGGCCTGGTTGGCTTCCAACTCAAACTGAGCCATTTTAAGCGCCGGATTTTCAGAGGCGCCGGAATTGGCGCCGGGTTCTACAGGAAGGTTCAAGACAAAAAAATCATTTAATTCAATATCCTGTACCACCTTCGAAATCAGTAATTCCTGAAGTTCCTGTTTTTGGTTTTCAAAAAGGTTTTCCATTTTATAAAGATCTGTCCTCGCTTTTGAAAGTTCTCCTTTGAATTTCAGACTGTCCACTGCAGGACGGATACCAGCTGATACCAGTGAGGAAACCTGTTTCAGGTTAAATTCATTCCGTTCAATGTTTTTTTGAAAGGCTTTGATAAGTTCTTTGGTGGAGGCCAGTTCCAGGTAAAGGAATGCCACCTTGAATTTTAACCTGAGTTTCTCATCCTCCAGTCCGGCAAGTTGTTTTTCATAAAGTTTCCGGTTGTATTCAACAGATGCTGCCCGCTGGCCGAAAGTCAACGGGGTCCACTTAAAGTTCAAACTTACAGCCGAACCCGGAACAGGATCATTGAAATTCTCTGCAGTCGGAGGTCCGCTGATGGGCATCAACATGCCCGGAAAACTCATCCCTGTAATATTGTTGTAGGTAGAGTAATTGGCCTGGTAGGCTGCATCGAGTGAAGGAAGCAGGCTGTTCCTCTCCAGAGTAACATTGACACGGGCAGCTTCTGCCTCCGCCTGCCTGGCAGCAATAACCGGGTAATTGGTTTCAGCCAATCCGAGCAGCGATTCCAAACCGGTTTGCCCAAAAGACGATTCAAAAAAGAGAAATAAGAAAAGTATTAAAACAATCGATTTCAGTCCGGTTTTTCTTTCAATACTCTTTTTTTCTTTTTCTTCTCTCATGAGATGTATTGTTTATTAATTAATGATATTCTGATGACAATAACATATGAAACCCATAAAAGTTTTTTTCCCCGGCTTCTGGCCCGTATGGTTCGCCAGGCTCTTCTTCACCATGATAAGTGTCAAAGTATGGGGTCTTCCTGCTCTTAGTACTTAAAAAGTTAAGCGCAGAATCCCGCTCCGCGGGGATGCAAAAAAATTAAGCGCGGAATCCCGCTCCGCGGGCTACGCTATGGCGCGGTTTGAATAACGCAATAAAAAAACAAATATAAAAAACCGCGTTCCCCTTGCGCCCTCGCGTAACCGCTTGCGGTT
>CAYGFI010000259.1:0-5013 GCA_964349045.1 uncultured Chitinophaga sp. | reverse complement strand
ACGGTATTATTTATGCATGACTCAGGAAAGGTACAATACAGAAAACCGGAAGCAGGATTTGGCCAGATAAGGATTTTGGCTTTATAAGGAGTATGTTCAATTCCAATAGTGTTTTTTTCTAAGGTGAGGTTAACCGATGTATCCTGTCTCAGAATAAATGTTATTGATTGCCCATAAAACCCGGTTTTAGAAATGGAGAAGTAGTAGTTATTATCCATTGGAAGCGCTTCAAATAAAGCTATCCCCAGGGAATTTGTCAGAAGTGAATCTGTGTTAAGTTTAACCCATGCATTTTGGAGTGGAATTTCTTCGGAATAAACCCTGAATTCCGCATCGGCATGAGTTTTAACAAGGGGAATTGTAAAACTGGTATCTGAATAAATTGTTACACTCCCTGTTTTATTTAAAAAATATGGATTTGCAGCTGAGAAATCATATGTGCCGGCAACTGATGTGAAAACGACCTTTCCTTCACTATTTGTATTTTTTGTGACTGATTTAAACGAAAGTGGGAAATTACTTAATTTCCCGTACGTTTTACTGTCTGTAAGAATGAAACTGACATTAAAAACCGGCAGAATAGTCCCGGTTTCGAGGGTCAGCACATCGGGATGGTTAAAGGCCTCCATCAGGTGAGCAACTGAATTTTGCTTTATCACCAGGTCGCTCCAGGACATAAAATACGACCATGGGGCCTCATAGTCCAGGCATTCATCCGGGTCAGGGATGGGGCCGTTTTCTGTCATGGCAATGAGTTTCTCACCATTTGTAAGCTGGAAAAGGCGATCGAAGGTATTTTTCTGGCTGCCATAATTATAATATCCGGGATATGAATCATGACCAATAATATCCACCATGTCATTCCCCGGATACCAATCTGTTTCCGGAGTTGACCACACCCAGATCAGGTTATGAAGCTGGTGAAAGTTCTTTAAACGGTCGAATATGATCCTGTATAATTCCTTGCAGGGCTCAGGTCCCTTGGCTCCCCACCAGAACCAGCCTCCACCGGCTTCATGAAGGGGCCTCCAGAGTATGGGTATGTCAGCGTCCTGGAATTTCTTCAACTGTTTTGCGATATCATCAATATCCCTTATGATATCGGTATACTCCTGTGTGCCGGGAGTGACAGCCTTTGTGATATCGAAGTTAGTAAAATCTGTATAAAAGGTATTGGTACCGGCAGATCCACCGGTTGGCGAATGCCAGTGCCATTGCAAAGATACAATCCCTTTTTTCCCGGAAGAATTGTACCAGTTTGTGAGTTGTGTTACGGTACCGTCATCATCAATACCAAAACCATGGCCTCCATCTATCCATTTATAGGCATATCCTTCCGTAAAATGCTGAAGGTCACCGGCACGAAGCATCGGGGATTTTCCTGTAAGTGTTTTTAACTCGTTGTAATAGGAGGATGTCTGGCCTGAAATGATCTTTTCTCCAAATTGCGAAAGCAGGAAATTATATACTGATATGCTTGTCTCACTGGCGGAGGAATCTACAAGCCCGGTGACGATGTTAAAAGTGTTTTTTTCTGCCGGATAGACTTCAAATTTGTCAATGTCTATCCATCCCCAGTTTTTGGCGACTGTCAGGTTGTTCTCTCCTTTTTGAAGAATAAAACTTCCGGCTTCCGTATAGGTAAAAGTATCGGATGCCGGAAAGATAACAGGGGAGGAGAACCCTCCGTTCACCGAGAAATCCTGCTGTTTGTATCCATATACACCCCGGTAACGAATATATATTTTATAAAATCCATTTTCAGGAACAGCAATCTTAACTCTTACATTATCATTATCACTATCAAATCCGGTAACATAGCCTGTTCCGGAATATCCCTGAGCGCTGCTGGATTTAGTAACTCCTGTGAATGTCCCGTCTTCGGCTTCGGCCTCAGCAACCAGCTCACCAAAAGGAGTATGAACAGCCTGTTTGCGTTTAAGCACGAGGGCTGAAACAGATAAGGCGGGCATTGTCACACTCAGCTCATAATTCATTACATCCACAGCGGATGTTTTAAGTGCGTTTACGCTGTGGGAAACAAATGTCTCATTCGAAGGCAGGCCCGAGAGAGAATACATGGTATAGCTTCCATCTTTAATGGGGAAATCCTTCAGGTTAATATTTACATTCCTTGTCCCGGTAAGGTGCCGGTTAACAATGAAAATAGTTAAAGAATCCTTGTTATCGCTAAGAGTAGGATATGCTGAAACATATAGTTCTTCTGAAGAAATTCCGGGAATATAGTTGGGATGGCTATACCTGCTGAAGAGGTGAAGCGCTTCGAACATACCGGTTTTCCATGACCAGGGAGTGAATATTTCAACGCCCTGTTTTGCGAATTCGCCCAGGGTTGAAGCATACCAGGAGGCGGTTACATTCGGGCTATCCCCATTAATACCAATTTCCGAAACAGCCAGTTTCACTCCATGATCTACGCCAAGGTATTTATCAAGCCAATTGTTACATCTTTTGAATATGTATTCCTTATTGATTGAACCATCCCAGCCTGAGGATCCGGAACGCCTAACGCCATTTGCCCCGGGATAAATATAGTTTTCATCAAAGAAAACCCGGTGCAGTTGAACGATGTCTGCAGAATTCGTTTCCCCGGGATAAAAATGAATATCAAGAACATCAAGCAGGCGAATTCCTGTGGCTGTCTGTTCTTCCGCTATGCGAAGAATAAAATATTCGAGCCATACATATTCCTTGCCTTTATACAGTATTTTATCGTCTTTATAATTATACCATTGCCATTCATTCGCGGGTACCGGTCCCATTAACTTAATATCAGGGTAACGCTCGCGGGCTTTCTTGGCAACCTCAAAATACTTTTGCATGAATTCTTCTGCATCAGGTTGAACAGGGTAGATATCATCGTGGGTACCCAACCAGATCTCCGGTTCATTGTCCATGTTCCAGTATTGGATCCGGGTTGGATCCAGACCAATTCCACCTTGTCCAAACCAGTGATCGAGGATTCCTGTTGTAGAGTCGGCAGGCCAATCTTCGAGGTACAGGTCAGGGTTCCCTTCTGTAAGAGCATCGCCACCTCCGGAGGGATTAATGACGCCTCCACCGGCCAGGTTCTGGCCAACCCCGCTCCACCATTGGGAAGAATTATATCCCCAATCGTTAAAATTATTATTTGTATTTTTTGCCGCTTTTCCTCCCAGTTGAAAAGCCCACATTCCCTGTGCTGAAGGAATGTTCTCCTGAAGGCTTTTTGCGGCAAAATCCCAGTTGTGAGCATAGACATTATTGTACCAGTCGGGGTGACTCGACAATTTCCTTCTCCAGTTGTACTTGGAGGAATTATTTCCGCCATTTTCGCGAAACATGGTTATTCCCAGGTCACGCAAGCGTTGCCACTGGGCTGCAGTTAATGGTTGGCCGCTGTTATCAGATAAGTTATTATTCTTTCCGAAGATGTATGGGGAGATTGAATTTGAGGCTGAAGATGCATCAATGTTAATAGTTACAGTTGATTGCCCGAAACTGTTAATGCCTATATAAATTCCAATAGCTATTATAAGTATTTTGCGCATAATTTTTTCTAAAAATGCCCCTCTAAATCTTCAGCCTTAGGCTGAGAGGCTTAATCAGGTATAAATGAGGTTTTTCTGTCCGGATTTTGTGTTACTGCTTAAAAATAGATTGTTTAAAATCATTGTTGACCGGTAAAAATATATATCGTCCCTTACGGGACTTTGGACCCTTTCTTAACTATTTTGCTACCAATATCTTGTCCCTACCGGGACGATCCAGTTAGAGCCTGTCCCGATGTAATCGGGAGATCAAATATCGGTAGAAATACAAAGTAAGCCCAATTTACACAAAGTCCCGTCGTTCGACTGAGTTCACGCCGAAGTCAGGGAGATATTTAATAAGGGTTTGCGGTATATTCATAATTTTTAACCGGAAACCAATGATTAAAACATACTTCTGTAGCAGGTAATATTGGTCAAATATTGTTTAAAATCTTTAGTTAAATTTATTCATGCTAACTTATTTGTTCTTCAGATTTTCTCTGATTAGTTTCCTGGTATTAATCCCTGATTCCTTCATATCTTCTTCTTTCCAGTTTCCTGTGGAGCTGGCTCTTCGGTCAAGCATGGAGCATGTTTCGTTCTTGTCTGAAATTGACCATGTTATCCAGCTTATCTGGTGTTTTTTCATCCAGTCGATCCATTTAGTCCATTCCTCGTAGTTGATAGGACCATTACCGCTTGCTTCCATCCCGGCGGATTCAGAGACAAAGAGGGGGATGCCCTTGTTTAAGGCATAATCGCCACGGTCGCGCAGAGACTGCTTATGTGTGGCTGCATAAAAATGGAGGGTGTACATCAGGTTGGAATAACCGGTGATCGGGTCATCAGCTACAAGGTGAACATCCTGGTCCCAGTGAGGGCTGCCAACAAGGATAATATTATCGGGATCGGATTCACGGATTTTTTTAATTACTTCGATGGAGTAAGCTTTTACATCGCTCCATGAATCTTTTACAGGTTCATTGAATATCTCATAAATTACATGAGGATATTTGCCGTATTTTTGTTCCATTTCGCCGAAGAAAGCCAGGGCCGGTTCTAACTGGATACCATGGCTGTGCCAGTCGATTATTACATAGATATCATTTGCAATAGCAGCATTGATAACGGCTTCGATTTTTTCTTTTGACCAATCCGGTGAATCGATATAACCTTTTTTTGGTTCAACACCCATTGCGGCACGCACAACGTTACAACCCCAATCCTCACTTAACCATTTTACCGTTTCCTTGTTATAAAACCGGGGCCACCAGTTGTGCCAGCCATAACTTACACCCTGGAGCCTAATAGGATTTCCATTCTGGTCAATGATTTTAGTACCGGAGACCGAGAGATTTCCATGTATTCTGACGGGTTGAGCATTTACTATTATAAAAGAAAACACAGATACAAGCAAAATGCTTAGTTTAATTGTAGTTTTCATGATTGGTAGTTTAGTTTTACAGTACTTCAGGACAAT
>CAYGFI010000258.1:0-5018 GCA_964349045.1 uncultured Chitinophaga sp. | reverse complement strand
AAAGGCGCAATATAAATTACAAATTATAAAATCGCGTTTCCTTTGCGTTCTTGCACCTTTGCGCTTAACCCTTTTACGCATAACTAATATTAAAAAATATTTCCTAATTTTGCATTCCCCTGTAAAAAGCAAACATTAACTAAATGGAGACAGTCTTAAGCGGAATACGATCAACCGGGAACCTGCATCTGGGTAATTATTTTGGAGCAGTGAAGAACTTTGTGAGAATGCAGCACGAATATAATTGTTATTTCTTTATTGCCGACCTTCATTCCCTCACCACCCATCCCACTCCTGAAAACCTTCACAACAGTGTAAAACAGGTAATGGCTGAATACCTGGCAGCCGGTCTTGATCCTGAGATAGCCACTCTTTATATTCAAAGTGATATACCTGAAATTCCCCAGCTATACCTTTTATTAAATATGAATGCATACGTGGGAGAGCTGGAGAGAACCACCACTTTTAAGGAAAAGATACGCAGGCAGCCGGATAATGTAAATGCCGGGTTGTTAACGTATCCCGTGCTGATGGCGGCGGACATAATCATTCATAACTCCAATAAGGTACCTGTAGGAAAAGATCAGGAGCAAAACCTCGAAATGGCCCGGAAATTTGCCCGCAGGTTCAATACCATATATAATGTGGAGTATTTCAATATGCCGGAGCCATTTAATTTCGGCAAGGAACTCGTGAAAGTACCCGGCCTTGACGGAACCGGGAAGATGGGTAAATCGGAAGGTAACGGGATTTTCCTCGTAGACGAACCTGCGGTTATCCGAAAAAAAGTCATGCGGGCTGTTACTGATGCAGGTCCCACCAGGGCCAATCAGAAAATGGGAGAACCCATAAAGAATCTCTTCTCCCTTCTCGAACTCATGTCGACTCCTGATACCGTCGAGCATTTCCTGACTCAATACAATAACTGCCAGATTCGTTACGGAGATCTGAAGAAACAGCTTGCCGAAGATATCATTACTTTTACAACTCCCATCAGGGAAAGAGTCCGGGATATAGTAAGTGATGAAGATTACCTCTCCAGGGCAGTGCGTATTGGCGCTGAAAAAGCCAGGGCCAGCGCGTCAAAGACCCTGAAGGATGTGAGAGAGATTATTGGATTCAAGCCCTTCTGAGAGATCCATTAAGCGCAGATCAACCGGAGGTTGAACGCGGAGGCCGGGGAGGAAACGCAGTTTATACATGATGGGATATTAATTGAGATTCTCATTTAACTAAGCTAAAAAAAACAGAAATAACTAAAACCCGGATTTTCAGACTACGCTTTAGTGCTACCGCACAGTTGTATCTGCACTTAACTTCTATACACAAATAAAAAACCGGGCAATAAGCCCGGCTTGCCCTGAATTTGTATCAGGTATATTGTTTGAAGAATGGTTACTTAGCAAAGTACAAATCTTATACCAAAATTAAACATTTTCACATTAACACAATAAAAAAAATTGCGTAGCCCTTTGGCCTTCGCTCTTAATTTTTTAAATCCCGAATTCCCTCTTTATTACCTCCACATAATCCAGTTTCTCCCAGGTAAATAACTCTACTTCTAACTCGACCCTTCCGCTATAGGGTGATTCGTAAACTTTCTTTATAGTTCTGGGAATACGTCCAACATGACCGTATGAAGCCGTCTCCAGGTAAATCGGGTTTCTGAGTTTTAGTCTCTTTTCAATAGCTGCGGGGCGCAGGTCGAAGAGTTTTTTAATCTTTTCCGCGATCTCCCCGTCGCTGATCTTAACTTTTGAACGATTATAGGTATTCACATAAATTCCCAAAGGTTCAGCTACACCGATTGCATAAGAAAGCTGCACAAGAATCTCATCAGAAACACCTGCTGCGACAAGGTTTTTAGCAATATGCCTTGCTGCATAAGCAGCAGACCGGTCAACTTTAGAGGGATCTTTACCAGAGAAAGCGCCTCCCCCGTGGGCACCTTTACCCCCGTAGGTATCAACGATGATTTTCCGGCCTGTCAGACCTGTATCGCCATGAGGACCCCCGATAACAAATTTACCGGTAGGATTTACATGGAGGATAAGTTTACCATCAAAAAGCTCCTGCACCCTGGCGGGAAGCTTTGCCTTCACGCGGGGAATAAGGATTGTTGCCACATCAGATTTGATTTTAACAAGCATACGAACATCATCTTTGTCGAACTCATCGTGCTGTGTGGAAACTACAATAGTATGTATACGTTTTGGTTTATCGTCGTCCGTGTATTCAATAGTAACCTGCGATTTGGAATCGGGACGCAGATAAAGCATTTCTTTTTTTTCACGGCGAATCGCTGCCAGTTCCCTGAGAAGGATATGTGCAAGCTCAAGGGGTAATGGCATATAATTGTCCGTTTCGCGGCTTGCATACCCGAACATCATACCCTGGTCGCCTGCGCCCTGTTGCATCGGATCGGCACGTTCTACTCCCCTGTTAATATCCTGCGACTGTTCATGGATCGCGGTTAAAACGCCACATGAATCGCCTTCGAACATATACTCGCTTTTTGTGTAACCTATCGCGTTGATAACGTCGCGTGCAACCTTCTGGACATCAATATATGTGTTGGTTTTGACTTCACCGGCAAGAATAACCTGACCCGTGGTTACCAGGGTTTCACAGGCTACCTTCGAGTGCGGATCGAAAGCCAGAAAATTATCGAGCAGAGCGTCAGATATCTGATCAGCAACTTTGTCGGGGTGTCCTTCTGAAACGGACTCGGATGTAAATAAGTATGACATTTTTTATATTATGAATTATGAATATCGAAATTAGAACAACAAAAAAGATTATAAATTGTTAAAGCAGAAAAAAAGGGGATTGCGGTAAACAGATGGGAAATCCTGTTTTAGCATTTTTTTCTGTGGTTGCAATCAGACAAATTTTTCCACTTTGAACGGTGCAAATATAAGGGATATTTTGAAAAATAAAAATTAATCGCAGATCGGCCTGCGACTGACGCAAATAAGCTATGGGAAAGCTGATTTTAGCGTCTTTACGCCCGACGCACTTTGGTGACTGTGCTTAACTTTAATACTTTTTAACTCCTCTTATGTTTAATGACAATATTACATTAGTATATTTTTGGCCTGAGATTTGCTATATGAATAGATTGAAATATTTATCATTTTGAGTGTTAGAACAAAATTTTTATATCTTTAACCCTCAAAATTTTATGCTAACCAACACATAAAAACAATATGAACACGAAGAAATTTTTCTTAATGGCAGTGGTAATGTCCATGTCGGTTGTACTTTTTGCACAAACCCCAATGGATCCTTTAATAGCCGTATTTAACGATGGAGCCGCGAAGGTAAATGCAGGAGATTTTAAAACTGCTATTGCTGATTTTGAAGAGGTGATAGCTATGGCAGAAACGGTAGGAGCTCCGGCAAATGATCTTAAGGTTAAATCTCAGGCTCAGCTTCCTGTGTTGCATTACCAGGTGGCAACTGCTCATATGAAACAGAAAAAATATGATGAAGCTATAATAAGTCTTAAAAAGACCATTGAGCTTTCAGAGCTTTATGGCAACAACACCGACAATAAGGCAAAAGCAATGAAATACCTGCCCCAGTTGTTAACCGGCGTTGGAAGTCAGAAATACAAAGAACAGAATTTCCCGGGTGCATTAGAAAATTTTGATGAGGCAATTAAATATGATCCCAATTATGCAAAGGCATTCCTGGGTAAAGGTTTAATCTTTGCCGATCAGTTCAAGGGAAAGGAAATGGTTGAAAACTTCAGTAAAGCTATCGAACTGTCCAAACAGGTCGGTGATGAGAAAACCGTGGAAATGGCACAAACCCGCCTGGGAGCATTTTATATAAATCAGGGGAACCTAGATATGGCAGATGTAGATCCTGAAGATGAGGACTTTACAAACGCCATTGCCAGCTTCGAAACGGCAATCTCTTATAATCCGGCCGCGACAGATGCTTATTATATGCTTGCAGTTATCTGGAACAGATCCATTGAGTTCGATAAAGCAATCGAAAATGCTAAAAAGGCGTTGGAATCTGAAACAGATCCTACCAAGATAGCAGCCATTAACCTGGAACTTGGCAATGGATATAACGGCATAGCCGAATATGATCACGCCTGTGAAGCATACAATAAAGCAATGGTTGAGCCATTTTATGAAAAAGCTTTAGCGAAGAAAGAAAAAGTTCCGGGATGCGAGTAATCATTTGATGATTTATTGATTTGATGATTTAATGCCGTCAAATGCAAAAAATAGACCCGTCTATCCACCCGGGCTGGAAAACTGTCTTGTCCGATCAATTCGAAGCTCCATACTTTATGGAGCTTAAAAATTTTCTTATTTCAGAGAAACAAAAACACCTCGTTTATCCTCCCGGAAATCTGATTTTTAACGCTTTCGATCAAACCCCTTTTGATGAAGTCAAAGTGGTGGTTATCGGACAAGATCCCTATCACGGTCCCGGTCAGGCTCACGGTTTGTGTTTTTCGGTTCCGGATGGTGTGAAGCCTCCTCCTTCACTTGTAAATATTTTTAAGGAAATTAATTCCGATCTGGGTATTTCAGTCCCTGAACATGGAAACCTGGAAGCCTGGGCGAAACAAGGTGTACTGCTGATTAACGCCACTCTTACGGTAAGGGCGAACATGGCAGGCTCTCATCAGGGAAAAGGATGGGAGATCTTCACCGATGCAGTAATTAAGGCAATCTCTGATAAAAAGGAAGGTGTAGTTTTCCTGCTTTGGGGTAAATATGCTCAGGCAAAATCTCCTCTGATTGATGCGCATAAACATCTGATTCTCAAGTCAGCCCATCCTTCACCCTTTTCGGCCTACGCGGGTTTTATGGGATGCGGGCACTTTTCCAAAACAAATAATTATCTTAAGAGTATTGGGAAAAAGGAGATCGACTGGAAGCTTTAAGCATTATTGAAGGTTAAGCGCAAGGGCGAAAAGGCGCAAGGCAAACGCGAATTAATGAGAAGGTTAAGCGCAGAGACGCAAGGGCGCAATGCAATGCGCAATT
>CAYGFI010000257.1:782-5114 GCA_964349045.1 uncultured Chitinophaga sp. | reverse complement strand
CTAACAAGTAAAATTGTAAAATATAATAACTGCAAAAAGAAGAATGAAAATACAGCTTTATTACGTATACATTTTATCAAATGCACATAATACAGTTTTATATACAGGTGTCACAAATGATTTACAAAGACGATGTTTTGAACATAAACAAAAGATTATTAAGGGATTTACACAAAAATATAATGTTGATAAGCTGGTTTATTTTGAGCCATTTGATTTTGCTGAATATGCAATAGCACGTGAAAAACAGATCAAGGGATACTCACGAGCCAAAAAGAATGCCCTTATAAATTCATTTAATAAAGAATGGGTAGAATTGTATAACAATGGTAAAATACAGGAACCTGGCAAAAATTGACTTTATAATAATTACGGGGAGAATCCTCGCTCACCCCTTCGCTTCGCTCAGGGCTTCCGCTCGGAATGACAGCGCGTTGGTGGTTAAGGGAGTCAGGCGCGGGCTACGCCCGCGCCTGACTCCCCTCCCAAAAAATGGTAGGTGTCATTCCGAATGAAATCCCGCCCTGCGGGATGGAATGAGGAATCTCCCGGGGAAATGCGCAGAAGCCCTCCTCAAAAAGAGAGTAAACTAAACTAATAATTAAAGGACCTTTTTTAAAGAAATCAGATGGCAAACATTTCAGGAATAATAAAGAGCATCCGTGACATCATGTGGCAGGATTCAGGTCTTAATGGCGATGCCCAACGCATTGAACAGTTGGGCTGGATGCTGTTTCTAAAGATTTTTTCAGACAAGGACAAGGAACTTGAATTCATTGATGGAAATTATAAATCACCCATCCCGGATGAATTTCACTGGGTAAAAGAAAAAGGCAACTGGGCAGGGGATGATGAAGGAATGACCGGAGACGAATTACTGGCATTTGTCGATCAAAAACTCTTCCCCGCAATGCGTAACCTTGATCTAAGCGTTGGAAACGGCAGGGCATTGATTGTGCGTGAAGTTTTCATGGGCAATAACAACTATATGAAAAGCGGGATAAATATCCGCAAAGTACTGAATAAACTGAACGAACTGGATTTTAATATTGCTAAAGAACGGCATGCTTTTGGTGATTTGTATGAAGGTATTCTGAAAGATCTTCAGAGTGCGGGTAAATCCGGTGAGTTTTATACGCCAAGGGCAATTACAAATTTTATATCCGAAATGATCAGTCCCAAATTAGGTGAAAAAATCCTCGATCCAAGCTGCGGAACGGGTGGGTACCTGACATCTGCCATAGAACATCTAAAAATCCAGGCAAACAGTGTTGAAGAAAGACAAAGCATTCAGGAAAATGTAATGGGTTGGGAGTATAAACCACTACCCTATCTTCTTGCTACCACCAACCTTATACTGCATGATATTGAATTACCAAAAATAATTTTCAGGGACTCACTTGATCAACCCTTATCGAATTACAAGGAACGTGACCGTGTTGATGTGATATTGGCAAATCCGCCTTTTGGCGGTATTGTGGCAAACAACAATGAGAAAAATTTCCCGCAGAATTTCCGTACCAAAGAAAGCGCCGACCTGTTCCTGGTGTTGATGATCCATTTATTAAAAAACGGTGGCAGGGCAGGTATTGTCCTTCCTGACGGCTCATTAACGGGAGAAGGCCTGAAACAAAGGATCAGACAGAAATTATTAGAGGAATGTAACCTGCATACTATCATCAGGCTTCCGAACTCGGTATTTCAACCCTATGCCACAGTAGCCACAAATCTGCTGTTTTTTGTCAAAGGCACGTCTACCAAAGAGGTATGGTATTACGAACACAGGCTGCCGGAAGGGCAGAAATCATATAGTAAAACAAAGACAATCCGTTTGGAAGAATTTAATCCGGTAAAAGATTGGTGGAATAATCGTGTTGAGAATGATGTTGCATGGAAGGTGGATATTAAAACAATTATTGAACGCGGGTATGATCTTGATATAAAGAATCCTAAAAAACAGGAGGAGGTTCAGGAATATTCCAGTGCTGAGCTGATTGATTTACTTGAGAAATCAATGCAAAAAAGCAACACACTTTTGCACCAACTTAAATCAGAATTAGGATGAGTTGGAAAACCATGAAATTGGGTGATGCTTGTACCATTGAGAAGGGCAACATTGGGATTATGAAGGCAATTCCTGGTGAATATCCATTAATAGTATTGGGTGATGAGAGGAGAAGCCATAATGAATATCAGTTTGATGATGATGCAGTTATTATTCCTTTAGTTTCATCAACTGGACATGGGCATAGAAGCATGAAGAGAATACATTTTCAAGCTGGAAAATTTGCAGTTGGAAATATTTTGTGTGCAGTTATTCCCAAAGATAAAACTGTTTTATCAGCACAATTCTTGTATCGCTATCTGGATTTAAACAGGGAAAAGGAATTAGTTTCAAGAATGAGAGGGATGGCAAATGTTAGTTTATCTGTCAAATCAATTGCAGATGTTGAAATACCGATACCACCAATTGAAATACAACAAGAAATTATAAAAAGATTTGATAAGGTTGAAAAATCTAATGGAGAATTATTGTCAGAACATAACTATCAACTCGATTTTCTTAAAAAACTCCGCCAACAAATATTGCAGGATGCCGTGCAGGGCAAAATAGTACCACAAGACCCCAATGATGAACCTGCAAGCAAGTTGTTGGAAAGAATAAAAGATGAAAAAGAAAAACTTATTCAGGAGAAGAAAATAAAGAAAGATAAACCAATCCCGGAAATAAAACCGGATGAAATACCATTTGAGATACCTGAGAATTGGGTGTGGTGTAGGTTGGGGGAACTTGCAAGTATAGTAAGAGGTGGTTCTCCAAGACCCGCAGGAGATAATAGGTATTATGATGGGAATATACCCTTTTTAAAGGTTGCAGACTTAACCGCAGATGATAATATTTACTTGAAAAATCACACTTACACAATTAAAAAAGAAGGTCTGTTTAAAACAAGATATGTTGATGCTGAAACTTTAATGCTTACTAATAGTGGTGCAACTTTAGGAGTTCCAAAAGTTTGTTTATTTCCTACCACTTTCAATGACGGTATTGCTGCCCTCTTAGGCTTAAATAACATAGAAAAGATTTTTCTTTATTACTTTTTGAAATCAAAAACTGAATGGTATCTAAAAGTGGCATCAAGAGGACAAGGACAACCAAATTTAAATACCGATATAATCTCTTTAACTGTTTTTGCACTTCCCCCATTGAATGAGCAAAAAAGAATAATCACTAAACTTGAACAACTAGTGAGACTTTGCGATGACCTGGAGCAATCCATTCAGCAGAACCAGAAATATACGCAGGAATTGTTGCAGGTGGCGTTGAAAGAGGCGTTGGAACCAACATAATAATTAAACATAAGATATTATGACATACAAACAAATTCAATCTGAATATAAGAGACTTTACCAAAAGCCGGTAATTCAAGGCTATTGGATTGCTGATGTTAAAAGAGAATTGGGGCAGACAAGGCACATAGCAAACAATAGGAAAGATAAAAATGCAGTAGTAAAGCCTTGTCCGAAAGGTGAAGTAAGGGAGAGAGTTAACAAGATTATTGAGAACAGTTAAATATTTTGGTGGGCTTTTATTGATTGGGCCATTACGAAAATCTTTCAGAAACTGAAAGATTAACGTTTTATTAAGATTTTAAAATTTACCCCTGGGTGGTATCAGTTTAGAACCTTGCTAAAAACCAGTCAAGGTGAAATTGCATTATGCCCAGTCCTTTCTGGAGAAAAAATATAAGTGGTAATATTCTAAATGATGACAACATAAAGGATGTATGGAATAATTCAAAACTTTTTAATTTCTTTAGGGAGCAGAAATACCTGAATAATTCGCCTTGTCAAAAATGTGATTCACTTTCGATCTGTCAAGCAGGCTGTGGAACAAAATCTGAAACATTTTATAATTCTATCCATAAATTTGATCCATGGATGTGTGCTTTTTTTAATAAAAACAATATGACCATTCATTCAGTAAAACTAAATTGCAATTGAAGTTGAACAGGTTTTTCTTTATTTTCAAAAAAGTTTTTCCATACAGAAACATCTTCATTTGGAGTTGCAATCCAAAGAATCTTTCTTGCTCGAGAGCATGCAACATAGATAATACGCAATTGTTCCTTATCAGCACTTGATATAGAATTATAATTTTTGTTTAATAAATTAACATAATTGGAATTGTCCTTCTTTTTCAAAAAAACCAATATAGCATCCAGAGTTTCTCCTTTTACTGAGTGTATAGTCTTAAGGTAATTATCTTCTTGTTCATTGGTATTTTCATGAAAAATATTTGACACCATAATATTAGCTCTACGCCTTTTT
>CAYGFI010000257.1:0-772 GCA_964349045.1 uncultured Chitinophaga sp. | reverse complement strand
TTACAATAAAATTATAGGGAATATTCTGATTCACCTCATCTATCCAGTTCATAAGATTTTTGTCGTCAAGAGATGGAAGTGTTTTAATAAAATCAAAAATTTCTTTTCGATAAATCCTATATCCTAATTCATTTTTCTTTGCATTAATAATGCTTTGAGAGATATATCGTTCACCTAATTTAAACTTAAAGTAACCCTTTTCAATTAACTTAAGTCCATTACTGAAATTTCCAATTTCCATCAAGTATTTTCCCTGAACAATGTCTCTAACAAAAAAGTTGTCCTTTTCCCAAGGTAAATCAAACTCAATATTACCATGATTTAACTTATTAAAATATTCCTCGCCAAAACTTTGTCCTCTGTAAACAATTGAAAGGTTAACATTTTCTATTACGAACTCATTACATTTATTCTTAAATTTATCGCAAATTGAAAAAACAGTCTTTTTATCATTTTCGGAATATCCTATAATTTGAGGAGACTCTCTACATTCTTTATCCTTTGCAATAGAACTCATCTTATTATTGCTATTATCAAAGAATTTATTAAGATAGTCGCATATAAGGGCCGAGCTTCGAATATTTTCATATAATTCTATCTGAGTCCATTTCTTTTTGTCTTCCCATTTTTCTAAAAATAATTCCGGGTTAGCTGTATTCCATTCAAAAATTGCTTGATAAGGGTCTCCAATCAACATTATATTTGAAATAGTTGCATTATTGAATATTCTGGACTATACTGTACAACTTATTCTGGACTAAATTGTACAACG
>CAYGFI010000256.1:0-5147 GCA_964349045.1 uncultured Chitinophaga sp. | reverse complement strand
AAGGGTGGTATCATTTTGTTCTGTTTGGTGGTAAGGTTCTAAATCCTTGTTAAAATATTCTGCCCTCACTATTTACCTCACAATTCCCCCATTTATCATTCCATAACCTTTCAGCCTATTATAATACATAATAGCCATTATGGAAAATTCATCATCCGTTAAAAAGGGGGGGATAAATGCCGTAATTGCCTGTTTATTATGACTAGTAATTTTCTCTTTATTTACATAGTTAGTCAAGTTCTTTTTTTTATTTACGGTACATTCAATATATATTTCTTATGTTTATATGTTTTATATTATATCTTAACAAAAGGGTACCGAATAATAGTTTGCAAATTTGTAGTCTATTTAGTTGGTACAATTAAAAAGGAGCAATAAAATGGAAACAAACGAATCTCAAATTAAAACTGAAAAAGTCACCAGAAAAGGAATGCACAAATTTTTTCATGTTTCCCGTTTGGATGCATATTTTGGTATTTTGGGTGCTATTGTTTTTTTGGGTATTATATTTCTTAAAGCAATTGGAGAAGAAATATCATTTATAACCTGGGTTGATTCACTCCAACTTGCAATCCTATTTGGAATTTTTGGTATCGTATCAAGGATGTACTACAATTATTTTGAGGAGCGTTACGATAAATAAATTTGAATAAACTGTAATTGTATTAATCAAGGATATAGCGCACCACTGCAAATATCATAATGGCCTGTTTATAAGCGATTTAAGGCGTTATTGCGTTTCGTTAATGGTTGATACTAAAGGTGTAATGAAAGTGCTTATAATGGGACTATAAATAGCCTTAAATGGATTGTATAGATGTTGTATGTGGTTGATATACAGTTGAATGGAATATTTGGTGAATTGGAAAGACAAGTTGCTATTATAATACAAACAATTTGTAACCAAATTTCGCATCATGTTAATATTATGATTAAAATGAATTGTTCTAACTTCCTTCTCAATTCCTCCTCACATACTATCCAATTTCATTTTGATCTCCTGTAAGCGCAACTTTGCTTGCTCAGTATTTATGATTCCCTTCGACAGTTCTTCTTCGACTTCGTCAAATGATTTATTTATAAAGTCAAGTCCAGCATTTTTATAAAGCTCCGAGAAAAGCCCCAAGTCATTTCGTGCAGCAATTAGAGCGTCCATGAAAAGATAAGCAAAATCATGGACCAATATTTTATGCCATTCACTTTTAGACAGTTTAGGACACAAGACAGATTTTGCCCCTATTTCTTTACCGCAATAACCTGTCAAATGTTGAAGTTTTTCATATACCTCTTGCGGTGCAAGTAGTACAGCTTTATCAACCAAACGATACATTTCGAAAACCTTCTCTAAAACAACCTCACTCTGCTTATTGTGTTCCAAACTTCCGCATTCGATTCCGTAAATTTTATCAGCTTCCTCAGTAACAATAACACAAGACCTGAATATCTCTGAATATGCTTCAAGGCAACGTTCACGACGCCATTTTAGAGATTCGTTACTACGCTCAAGAAAACTACCGAGCAATACACCACCCAATGAGCCACCCACAACTAAAAAGGATAAAATTATGTTTAAAATGGAGGCCTTACTCATAGTATTTCTTTACTTGTCGTTTTAATTATTACTACCGGATAAATATGACATACATATCTCTATCAAAATTAAAACTTAATTATATTTAAAGCAATTCTATTTTGCGTTTAGCCAAACTGGTTAATTAACAATTTATCCTACCTATTAAAATTGGTTAATATCCAGATATACAATCTGTTGCAATATTACCAAACAACTGCAAACCTCGTTAAAGCCTGATTATAAGCGATTTAACACATTATCTCCTTTCCCTGGTAGTAAGTGCCACCCCTAAGCAATGAGTGCCTTAAACGGGCTGTAAATGGCCTTAAAATCAATTCTACGCTTTGTATATATACCTGTAATATAATTAGTTAGATGATCTAACCTAAATTAATAATATAATAGTACAACCTACTCTTAAAGTTCAACTTAAATCCAAAACAGTATGAAAAAACGTAAATCAATCAAACCACAACCTGAGCTTGACGAACAGGATTATATCGACCCGGTATGGGAAGATGATTCTGGACAAGACCCTGAGAACCTATTTAACCTTGGTCCAACTGGACATGGCCCGGATATCTGTTATAGCGATGCAGACCCCGGGCTTTAATTTTTCATTTCAATTATTAACCCTCTTACTTATTAAACAATGCAAAAATTTGACATATTCCAACAGATAACAAATCAGCTGATAGAGATTTTGGACACACATAAGAAGCTGGATTATTCATGTAACTAGACACCTGCTGAGGTTATAGCAAAGAATATAGTAACTGGTCGTAATTATAACGGATTCAATCAGATATATCTTTCATTTATTGCATCCAGGTATTACAATTTCAACAGGTGGATTACTTTCAAACAGGGATATAATTTACATGCATCGGTAAAGAAAGGTGAACATTCCAGGCTGGTAACTTTCTGGAAACTGAAATACTATGATAAATCGACCGGCAAGGATAGGACTGAGGAGGTTGATAAATTAATCAATGCCGGTAAAACAATTCCGGATAATATCAAAGAGATGCCATTCCTGAAATATTATAATGTCTTTAATGTCGAGCAGTTTGACAATTTACCGGAACAATACCTGGTGACTGAAATAGCTCCCTCATTTACTGAACAAGAGAAAGACAGTAAGGCTGAGGAGTTTGTGAATAGTACAGGAGCAGTAATCGAGTATAAAGCTGGTAATGAATGCTACTATATTCCTGCAACTGATAAGATCGTACTGTGTAAACCGGAACAGTTTAAGGGTAAAGAGGCTTATTATTCTGTACTGTTTCATGAGTTGGGACACTGGACCGGGCATGAAAAACGTATGAACAGGGATATCCGGAATTCATTTGGTTCACAGGATTATGCTTTTGAAGAACTGGTAGCTGAGTTTTTTTCAGCGTTTGTATCAGCACAGAACGGGTTCACTTCAAAGATTACCAATAATGCTGCTTATATTGAATCCTGGTTAAAAGCAGTTGAAGGAGATAAGAAGTTTGCATTTTTAGCTGCATCTAAGGCGCAGAAAGCTGCAAATTATGTAAGTGAATTGGCTGAAGTAAACTAAGCGCTGTTTACGAGACCTGCGGTCAGAGTGGGGTGATAGGCGCACTCCGTCAGTGCTTACTGGCGGAGCCGTCTACTCGATTGGGGGGTAGTTATTTATTAAATAGTTCAAAAATCATTTTTAAAATTTGGTCGATTCCACTCCAATCGTATTCTTTAATTTTTTCAGAATTTTCAATACAAGACTTAATCCTTTTTTCGAACTTCTTTTGAACAGTGGCTTTATCAACAATTTCACCCTGATATTTTTTTAGAGTAGAATCAAAGCCTTTCCATTGGACGGGGATAAGTTCCTTTTTTTCAGTTAAGGTGTCTGTTCCCAGATACATTTCTATGCTTCCTGCAAGTCCATTAATATTCATTTTTGTTATTCCTGATGGTCCAATTGTTGGATATTCTTCTAGGAACTTAATACTCGGATATTGAACAATTTTAATATTATCTGGAATCTTGGTATTGGATAAACCTCGAATAGCGGATTCAGCAGCGGTATCATTGTCAAATAATGCAATGATTTTATTCCGAATATCAGCACCAACAAAGGATTTTACACTAGCAACTAAAGAACCAGCACTCCCTGAGGCATTGGAAACCCCAAAATCCATGAATGAATAATAACCGGATAGGTGAGGGTACAATAAGTCTAGAGATTTTTTCAGTATTTGAATATCAGAGGAACCTTCCGTTAATATCAAAAACTTATCGCCTATTTCATAATCATAAGTAACATTAGCAATTACTTCATCATAAATTGATTCTGGATCATCTTCGCAATAACCTGCCTCAACTAATTCGGTAATATCATAAGTGACTTTTTCTTCTGATTTGGTAATTTCAAGTACTGCCCTTAATAATGTTCTTTGGTCATAATCATATGGGAATTTTTCAAGTCCATGTCGTTCTTCAAGTAGGTAATTTACAATAGCGTTTTTAGAGCTTTGAGTATCATCCTTTTCAAGAGTAAATCCATTTTCATTTTCAATAATCTCTTTACAAGCTTCCAAAAAATCAGCAAGGCTCGAATTTTCAAGCAGTTTAATTTCTTCACTTAAGCGGTTGGTCATAGAGTCACTATCATTGAAACTCGGACTGTGTAACCATTCTTTTAAACGCTCTAAAGATTCCTCTTTCGAGTTTTCAAAAGCTTCTTCAACTCGTTTCATAGTAAAGCCTATTATATCAAGCCTTTCTTTAAGATTTTTAGCAGTATTTACATATTGAATAGCTCTTTCATTTTCATCAGCTTCATCTTCTCTTCCATAGAGCAATTGAAAACGTTTGCCAACTTTTCTTTCGAAGTCGATTAAATCCTCTGGTTGAAAGATAGAAAGCAGGAATGGGTCAACTTCATTTTTTGTAGTTGCTATCGGAAATTTTGAAATGTATAATTCACAGTATGATCCCATTTTTCTTGAATTACCTCCAAAGTTTGTCGGTATGATTAGTTGCCGATTATGAAGCACTTTCCTATCAAGTTACAACTACTTTTTATTTGAGATGAAACGACCGATTGGCGTAATATAAGCTCCATATCAAATATATTTTTACCAAAAATCCGGCCAGATTCCTTTTACAATTCTATAAATAGCATACGTAAAAATTGGGACTAAAATAAATGCTAGGATTTTTGAAAAGCCACTTATTATATAATCAAGGTATGCGAAAAAAACCAGAAGCAATCCTGCAACTGTAATGATTACAAGGAATTTATAAATTCCTAAATCTTCATTTTGACTCATTTTGTACGTATTATATTATCAATTCTACTTATCAAATAAGGCATATATATTTAACTATCTGAATTGTAGGTTGAAATGCCCTAATTATTGATGCTGATTGTAGGTCTTAATTTAGATCCCTACCTATTTCAATTGCCTTAATAATATTAAGACAAAAGATTACTCCTTTTCATTCTGCATCTCACTTATTATCTTTACTGTTTCAATACTAACAGTGCATATACCGGACAAACTGACCACCTTTGACCGGACTAAATTGACCACATCGA
>CAYGFI010000255.1:0-5192 GCA_964349045.1 uncultured Chitinophaga sp. | reverse complement strand
AAATCGTGCGGAAATTGCTTCGCATGCACAGGATGTGAAATTTATTATTGTCCGTTTTGTCAGATGGAAATCGTTATTGTGCCTCTTAAAAAGGATAAGAATTAATAGTGAAACGTTGAACAGATGCCAGTAATTTGATAAATAATCTTAATTGATCTGTTACTTTAATTGAATTCAATGTTCCTCTTTTAAAACTCCTCACATTCTTGCTTTTTTTGATAAATTTGAAAATGAATCAATTCAGGAAATTATAGAATGACAACCGAAGACTTGCAACTGAGGGATTTTGACAGGGAAATCATGTTTTCTTATTCGCGAAGTAGCGGACCCGGTGGACAAAACGTAAATAAAGTAAATACCCGGGTTGAACTCAGGTTTAATATATTGACCTCTGAATCCCTCAGTTACTCTGAAAAGGAATTGATTCTCAAAAAGTTATTAAATAAAATTAATAAGGATGGAGAACTGATTCTTATTTCTCAGTCGCAACGATCGCAATTAAGGAACCGGGAAAAGGTAAGAGAAAAATTTTATTTATTGTTAACCAAAGCTCTTACTCCCCCGAAAAACCGTAAACCTACATCACCAACGAAGGCATCACGCGAGAAGCGTCTGGAGAGTAAACGCATGATTTCTGAAAAGAAACAAAACAGGCGAAACACAGAGGTTTAAAGGTTAAAGGATGAATTTGTAAATTTTTGAAAATGAGACTTATCACGACTGATGATATTATTGACATCTATTATCGTCTTAACCTCAAGGGGATTGGATTTCTCAGGTCCAAATTAACCTTTAATAAGCTTGCAAGGACCTGTTCGAGCTTTAATTACGATGAAATGCAAACCTCCAACTGGTGGAATATTCCCGTTGTCCGAAACCGCTGGAATAAAATTATCAGCGGTAATCCCGATGTTTCTTATGTTGATTATGTATATGAAAAATACCTGAAAGACAAAAAAAACTTAAAGATGCTTTCTCCCGGTTGTGGCGTATGCAGCAATGAACTAAGGTTTGCCGCCTATCCCGTTTTTAAAGAGATTACCTGCATTGATCTTGCTGATAAACCTTTAATCACTGCCAGAAAAATTGCCGGTGAAAAGAATTTTTCTCAAATGCAATTTATAAAGGGTGATGTGAATGAAATGAATTTTCCGGAAAATTTTTACGATATAGTAATGTTCAATTCTTCCCTGCATCACTTTAAAAACGTTGAAAATTTGTTGATTAGCCGAATATCAAAATCTTTGAAGGATGATGGTATCATTGTGATTAATGAATATGTAGGTCCAAACCGTCTGCAATGGTCAAAAAGCCAATTAGGTATTGTTAACGATTTACTTAAAAACCATTTCCCTGAGAAATACAAAAGGCGTTTCAAATCATCATTATTAAAAAACAAAATAAGTGGACCGGGTACACTTCGGATGATTTTCTCTGATCCTTCAGAAGCTGTTGATTCTGAAAGCATTATTCCTGCACTTAGAAAAGGTTTTGTTACTCTTGAAGAGAAATATCCCGGAGGCAATATTCTGATGCTGGTTTTGAAGGATATATCATATCATTTTGTAGATGAGGATCCTAAAGCAATGCTTCTCCTTGATGAACTTATGAAATTGGAAGATGAATTTCTATTAACCAATCAGTCTGATAATCTATTTGGTATATACAGAAAAAAATAAGCTTAATGCTAACAAAAGAAGAAGTAAAACAAATGAGACTGCAGTTTTGGACTGAATTTGATGCCTATTCTGTAAAGAAGAAGAAAAGATCGCGAAAACCTGTCAAATGGATCATGAATAATACCGGAATCAAACAATTGAAACTTAAATTTGATTTTGATGAACATAGAGCCATTGTTGGATTTGATGTGGAAACACGCAATCTTGACAAGCGGATTGATGTTTTCGGAAAACTTGAGCGACTTAAAACTGAACTGGAAACAGCTCTTAAACAATGTCTTATATGGGAATTGGATCATACTCTCCCTTCAGGAAAATCAATTAGCCGTGCTTACCTTGAATTGCCGGATGTGAGCATTTATAGGAAAGAAGACTGGCCTGGAGTTATTGACTTTTTTTATAAAAACATGGTCATTATAGAAAAACTGTTTGAGGAATATAAGGATTATCTGAAATACAGCGAAGCCGACGAAGAATAAATGTATGCCATCTTAGACATAGAAACCACGGGCGGCAGTCCGAAAAACAGCAGGATTACTGAAATTGCCATTTTTATTCATGACGGCAGCAAAGTCGTTGATGAGTTTGCAACCCTTATTAATCCGGAGGTCAATATCCCCTACTTCATCACTAATCTAACGGGGATCAGTAATGAAATGGTCGAAAATGCACCCCGATTCTATGAGGTTGCTAAAAAAATCGTGGAATTAACCGATGGCAAAATTGTGGTTGGACACAATGTGAATTTCGATTATAGTTTTATTAAAAACGAGTTTAAACAACTCGGTTACGATTTTAACCGGAAAACCCTTTGCACAGTGAAACTCAGCCGGAAAATTATTCCCGGATACCGTTCATACTCTCTGGGAAAGATCTGTGAAAACATGAGTATCAGTATAAATGGCCGGCACCGTGCATCTGGTGATGCTTTTGCCACTGTAAAACTTTTTGAACTTCTGATGCAGAAATCAGTAGAGACCGGACAGGAATTGCCATTAGTGAATCTACCGACCGGAAGGTTACGAAACCTGAATGAGTTTCTCAAACCTGAGGATATTGACAAAATTCCTGAAGAGGCCGGCGTATATTACTTTCATGATTCAGAGGGGAACCTCATTTACATAGGGAAAAGTAAGAATATTCACAGGAGAATACTTGATCACTTTGGCAACCGCAATAGCCGGAGAGCAATGGAAATGTGTGAAAAAACAGCAGGTATCTCGTATGAACTTACCGGTAGCGAACTTATTGCCTTACTTAAAGAATCACAAGAAATAAAGGCTCATAAACCATTCTATAACAGAAAACAAAGGAGAACGTCATATCCTCTGGGCCTGTACCAATCGAAAGATGAATATGGATATATTCAGTTAAAAATCAAAAAAATCGGAGTAGATAACAAACTTCCCCTTACATGTTTTGAAAACAAATCCGAAGCTGTTGCATATATGACCACAATGGTGCAAAAACATTGGTTATGTCAGAAGTTATGCGGGTTATATGATACCGATGGCGCGTGTTTCCACCATGAAATCAGACAATGTAACGGAGCCTGCATTCAAAAAGAACCGGTATCAGTCTATAACGCGAGGGTTGAAAAACTCATTGCCGGTTTTGGTTACGACCATGAGAACCTTCTGATCATTGATTCCGGGCGTTCAGCAACTGAACGGGCAGTTGTCTGCATTGAAAATGGTTTGTATAAAGGATTTGGTTACCTGGATATTACAGAATCCTACCTGGGTATCAATGATATGAAAGAATGCATCAAACTCTCATCAGATAACAGAGATATCCGGCAAATTATAAACAGTTGGATGCACAGGAATAAGGTCGAGAAAGTGATCCGGTTCTGAGATATGCTTCAAATCAATATTGGTTCTGATGCTTGAAATCCGTATTTCTGTAATTGGGATTTTTCTTTAATGGGATTTTTAATCCGTCCGTTTCTTCAAGCCATTCATTCAGTTCTATTAAATGTTCTTTAATGACCGTCTGCAGTTCGGGCTTATCGATCAGGTTGTACATTTCATCCGGATCTTTTTGGATGTCATAAAACTCATTCCTGTCCCAGATTCCCTGGTAACGTATGTATTTGTATTTATCAGTTCTTATTCCAAATGTAGTGGGTGTCATTGGAAATTCCCACTCCCAGAAATACTCGTAAAAAATGCGGTTGCGCCAATTTGTTTCATCTCCTTCAAGCAATTGAGCAATGGAAAAACCAGGCATTTCAACCGGTTTTTTTAAACCGGCCATTTCCAGACAGGTAGGTGCAATATCCACATTCTGAACCATTTGGGTAATCACTGTACCTCCTTCTACCAATTCCGGACAACGAACCAGGAAAGGAACTTTCACCGATTCTTCATAGAAATGACGTTTATCGATCAGTCCGTGTTCACCCCAGCTAAAACCATTATCGCCCATATATATTACCAGGGTTGATTCATCAATTCCCTCTTTTTTCAAATATTCCATCACAGATCCAATACTTTCATCAACAGCGAGCAGAGTTTCACAATAGTCCTGAACCATGGTATTTAAATCGCTGTTGGAGTTGTACATATAATCAACCCCGTGCCAGCTGATTCTCTGGTTAGCTACCCACTCAGGCCATTTCAAATCGCGGTAAGCGCCGGTTTTTGTCTGATCATAGGTGGGCGGAAGTGTATAAACTTCATTCTTATATCGACCTTTATGCCGTTTTGCGGGCTGAAATCCCGCATGAACAGCCTTATGCGAAAGGTAAACAAAAAACGGCTTTGACTTATCCCGTTGTGCAAGCCACTCAATGGTGTGTTCGGTCAGTAAATCGGTGATATATGTGGAATCTTTATAGACCATGCGTTTGCCATCGATATTCAAGGTTGGATTGTAATATTCTCCTTGTCCGCGAAAACTTTCCCAATGGCTGAATCCCGGACGAGGGGAATCCGAATCGTTACCCATATGCCATTTTCCGAAGAAAGCGGTCTGATAACCTGCCATTTGCAAATATTGCGGGAAATAAGTCATATTTCCCGGATCGGGAGCCATATTGTCAACTATGGTATGGGTATGCGAATACATCCCGGTAAGAATGGATGCCCGACTTGGTGAACATAACGAAGTAGTTACGAACGCGTTTTTAAAATAAGCCCCCTCAGTTGCCAGCCGATCCATATTAGGTGTTTCAAGCCAGTGTACTTTACCTGTAAAGCCAATAAAATCGTACCGGTGATCGTCAGAAAGTATGAAAATAACATTTCGTGGTTTTACGTTTTTATCTTTTTCAAGAGGTCTTAACTTCACCGATGTCGTCTGCGCATAGCTTCCGATTGTTGAACCGAGTATTGATGCTCCAATTAGCAGCTTGTGTGTATTCATAAATTCCGTTTTTTGTTAATCCGATTAAGATGACAATATATTATATTTTTAGAGTTTAGATTTTAGAGTTTAGCGTTTTGCGTTTAGCTTAGTCAATGCCTAAATAACGTTGACCTTTTTAATACTAAAATTATCTCTATTATT
>CAYGFI010000254.1:0-5229 GCA_964349045.1 uncultured Chitinophaga sp. | reverse complement strand
TTTATTTCCACCGGAAAAATCAACCTCACCCTGGCTCCCTTCCCATCGACATTCTCCACCTCGATCTTCCCCGTATGGGCTTCCATAATTAACCCGGCCAGGGTAAGATCCAGACCCAGGTTCTGATCAATATGCGGTTCACCCGGTCGGAACAGTTTGAACAGGTTGTTCAGGGCGGCATGTGAAAAACCAGGACCCTCATCGGAAATATCGCAGGTAATTGTATTATTATTAATTGCTGCGTGGATACCAATGGTCCCACATACCGGTGAATAAATAACTGCATTTTCCAGGATGCCTTTAAAACATATGAATAACAAACGCGAATCGCCCTTGATGTTCAGATCCTTCGGAATGGCATTGGCATCAAATCTTAGATTTTTTTCATTGGAGATGATATGGATATTGATCAGAATATCCTGAACAAAATCATAAAGATTGATTGTATTGGCAGAGAATTTTCTTATCCCGGTTTTTAATTCCGTAATGAATAATGAGGTTAGCGCAAATTTTTCCAGCCGCGATGCAGAGGAAACAAGTATTTCGAAAAGTTTCGAATACTGGCTGTCTTTTAGTTTACTTTGAAGTAACAGGATGGGAGCCAGTATACCATTCAATGAAGTACGGATCTCATGGCTGATAATGGTCAGGAACTCCATTTTAATTTTTTCCAGCTCCACCAGTTCCTCATTGGCCCTGGCCAATTTAGAATTGATTTTCTCCATCTCCAACTTTTTTTCAGCCAGTTTAGCCTCCATGTTACGGTTCCTCATCATGATCTGAACCCCTTCCAGTTTTATTTCCATATGATTTTTATTTTTTACCATTTATATTTATTCTAATATTCTTATTTAGAATTATATCCCCTTTAACCTTTTACCTTTCTCCTTTAACCTTCCAATTACTCCTACGGCTCCACCCCGTCAGTTTCAACTTAAAATCTAACGAGGTCTGAAATAAAATGATTTATATAGGTTAATAAGGATGGGTCTAATTTTGTTACCCCGATTTTCAATATATTTTTATGTCAGGAGGAAACTTTTTTTAGATTTTGGTTCTAAAGTATTAGTATTCAATAAAATAATAATTAATTTTTTTTATTGAAAAACTTCATATATTTGATGGTATGAAAGAATATACCGACCAGGAAATTATCGAGTGTCTGAGAAGCCGGCAAAGCTACGTCGTTCGCTACCTGTCGGCCAGGTACCTGCCCATGATACGGCTTATGGTTAACCAGATGGGAGGAACCGGGGAAGATGCCAAGGATATTTTTCAGGATGGTTTGATGATCATACTGCAGAAAATTGATTCCAATGAATTCGTGCTTACCTGTAAATTACAGACTTTTCTTTACTGTGTTTGCGAAAATCTCTGGAAGAACATTATTGCAAAGCGCCAGTCATCCTCAAACTACCTTGCCCAACAGATGGATGATATTATCGAACAGGATTTCGCTGAAATTCACGACAATAATTTATACGAACAAATTTTTTATGAGATGTTTGAAACTCTGGATCCCTTATACAAAAGCGTACTCAAGCTCCACTGGCAGGAGTTTTCATACAAAGAAATTGCTGAAAAACTGGGATATAGCTATGGATATGTGAAAAAGTTAAAATGTGAAAGCCAGGCAGAACTTATTTATAAAGTTAAAAATCATCCTGGATTCATTTCTTTGAAAAAATACCAGGAATCAGCAGAAAAAGTTATTTATGAGTAATTTAAACCCGTGGAGGATTATCTTAAGATAATTTTACGAAACCCAATGACAAAAAACATCAATTATATTATTGATTACTATGAAGGACGCCTCTCTCAAAGAGAAATGAGGGTATTTGAAAAGAGTCTTACTAATAATAAAGAACTTCAGGCAGAATACCTTCTCTATTGCCAGGTAAATGAATATATGAGGGGAAGATCCGACCTGGAGGATGTGAAAAATGATCCCACCTTACAGGAAACGAGATCCATGGTAAATGAGACGATATATTCCTATAACGGGAAACCGGGTTATATTAAGGATAACCGTGAGTTCGTTACAGATGCTCTGAATGAAAGAATAATTAACCGGGAATTGCAGCAGGAAATCGATCAGATAAAAAAGGAGATCGATGAAAATAACGTAAATGAAATTTCGGATACATGGGTTAACGAATGGATTGAAAATAGCCAGGATCAGGAAACCGGAGATCCCCGTACTGAAGAGTTAAGAGAATTCATACATCAATCCCTGGAGCCTGAAAAGCACCATTCTGTGTTAAAAACCATATTTAATAAAAAAGCCGCGTGGAGCAAAGCCACCGCCATTCGTGTTGTGAGTTTGATGGCTGCTTCTTTATTAGTTGGGGCAATACTCTTCAGGTCCCTGGTTCCTTCAGGGGATCCTGAAAAACTTTATGCTGCTTTTTATAATCCCATGGTCACCCTGTCTCCTGTTACCCGTGGGCTTAGTTCAGACCTGGCTGTGCAATATAATGAAGCAATTGAATTATACAACAAGGGAAATTACGCTTTGGCAGCTTCCATGTTCCAGGATGTGATGGTAGAGGATGCTTTTTTTATGGCCCCCGCTTTTTTCTATGGAATTACACAAATGGAACTGGGAAACTATTCGCAGTCAGTTTCCAGTCTCTCTTTTGTCGTTGGTCAGGCACAGGAATATATGAAAGAAGCTCAATGGTATCTTGGATTATCCTACCTGAAAATCGGTGATACAGCGAAGGCTATTCCTTATTTTAAGGCGCTCTCTGAATCAGAAGGATTTTACCGGGATCAGGCTGGAAAGCTTCTTCGTCGTTTAAAATAAACTATATAAATTCCTCCAATAAGTAGTATTAAAACTGCAAGAACAATTTTCCAGATGTGTTGCCTGTTATTTGTGATGGGGGATTTATCACCCATAACCTGGTAAGCCGCCCAATAGAATGGATTTTTATAAGCCGGGGAAGTTTCATTCAAATAATCAAGTTTTGCCAGACGAAGCGCAACGTCCTTTTCTTTTCCCCTTGCAAGATGGGAATAAAAAGAAGAAATTATTTGTGCACTTGCATCGTCATTGACATCCCACAATGTTTTGATAACCGATGACGCTCCGGCAAGAATAAAAGCACGCGTTAAACTCATCAATCCCTCTCCCTGGTAAAGTGTCCCGGTTCCTGTGTTGCAGGCGCTAAGAACAACCATCGTTGATCTGATCCGGCTTAAACTGATCTCGTAATCGTACAAATATCCATCTTCAATTGTATCGTGACCTCGATCAAATACCAGGCAGGAATACCTGGAATTACCGGTGTCGGATAAGGCATGCATCGCGAGGTGTATGTTCGAGGGATATTGCATTAAAGCTTTGAAAGCACCTTCCGTAGCCTGGTTTCCGTTGTATTCTTTACCCCTGAAATGACTGAAAATTGCCTGAATTTCTTTTCCGGTTCCGCGAAGGGATTCTAAATCGTTGCCGGAGAGGTCTGAAGAATTCCCGTAATCCGGTGAAAAAGCCAATATCTCTTTTCCCTCCCTCTTTTTATTATCCTTGTTGAAAACCAACGAAGAAGAATAGCCATAAGAAATAGTATAGGTTTTTACCAGGTATTCCAATCCCTCGAAATCCGACTGACCCGGGCCCGGCATTACCTTGATAAATGCATCAAATGGCAGATAGCCTATTTCTTCATCCGGGATAATTATCAGCTTACTTCCGGCAATAACATTCTCAACCGGTTTGATAAGCTTTTCATACATGGCAAAAAGAGCAGAGGTATAGTGTTTGAAATTATTCTTATAATCACCGGGGAGTTGAACCTGCTGCGTGTTTTGTTTTATGGTTTTAACATTTCTGGCAAAAAGTGAATCCAGAAACAACTCCTGAAAATGAATACTCTTTTTTGTAATGGTAAAGATGTACAGTTCTCTGTTCCCCAGGGTGTACTTATTTGATAACAAATATTCTATAAGTGTTTCGTCCTTTTTAAGATGGTATTGTATTTCTTCAAGACTAACCGGCTCAGTCTTTTGCAAAAGATCCCGGTATCGCGGAAACTGTTCATTTATTGCAACTTGTATTCTATCTTTTTCGCGGTTCATTTCAAAAAGTGCATCCTTCCAAAAGTCTGTCTTTTTGTTATCAGGCTGGAGTTTTTGTACCTCTTCATGAATTAAATGGTTATAAGCAGCAATGTCTCCGAGTATCTTTTTATGTTTCTGCATGATACTATCCGGAAGGCCAATGGAATAAAACAATTCATTACCGGTAATTTCATTGTGAAGTATAGCAGATTTGGCTTGCCTGGCAATAGTATACATTTGATTCAGGTAAGCAGGATCCCCTGTAAGATTGTACAGGTTCCGGCTGATGCGCGTGGCAGACAAATAAGTTTCTTTCTCGTTTTCCATGAGGTAGAGACGACTTTCCTCCGATATATAATCATTACGTATCCTCTTTATAAGCTGTAATGCCAGATTAATTGTCTCAAGGCTTATCTTCATACTCTGCACTTCCTGTTCCGGGTTGTTTTGCTGAAATGAAAGTTTTTCTAAAACCTCCGATTTCTTCTGCAAAATTTTCAGGAGATCCACATCTAAAAGCGCTGAATCCAATGAAGGATTAATAGCAATACCCGGTTTATTAAAATTGGTTACAAGGGCGATCAGGGCTTTTTGGTAATATTGAAGAGCCGTATTAAAATCTTCCCTGCCGTCATAATGATCACCAATATATTTGTATGCGAGAGATACGTAGGGATGCTTTGCACCGAAGTTTTTAATACTGATGGTAAGAGCTTTTGTGTGGTATTCAAGGGCTTCCTCTTCCCGGCTTGTTTCTCTCATAAAGAGGCCGTAATCAATATACGCATCTGCTATTCTTTGATAGTCAATAGCCAATTCTTTTTCAAATTCACTGATACTTTTAATAAATAATTTGTCTGCTTTTAATAAATTACCAGTTTTAACAAATGTATTGGCAAGGTTAAGATAAGATATAGCAAGATTTGATAAGTTATGTCTTTCCCTTAAATCAGCACATTTTATGAAATAATTCAATGCCGTTTTAAAATCCTTGATTCCACTATATGAGATTCCAAGGTTTTGATATGCCAAAGTAACATTGCTATAATAACTACTATCAGGTATTTTGATTTCATCGTAAATTCTAAGACATTGTTCAAGATATTCAATGGCAGCAGGATAATCATTTTGAATATTATAAATTCTTGCCTTGTTTGAGTAAAT
>CAYGFI010000253.1:0-5250 GCA_964349045.1 uncultured Chitinophaga sp. | reverse complement strand
TGGGAAAAATTAAACTTTTACTAGTACCATTGTTCGTTGTCTTGTTTACTGCTGCAAGTATAGCGCAGGGTATCAGGGGCAAAGTCACTGATGAAAACGGTGCAGGCTTGCCTGGAGTGAACGTAATGATCAAAGGTACTACGACTGGGGTGATAACAAACCTGCAAGGGGATTATGTTATTAATGCACCTTCCGATGCTACACTGGTATTCTCATTCATGGGCTACGAAATGGTGGAGATGCCGGTTGCATCCCGGACCGTAATTAATGTAAATTTGCTTCCGAGTGCTCTTGCCATTGACGAAGTGATTGCTGTAGGGTATGGTAGCATGAGAAAGTCAGACTTAACCGGTTCGGTCGTCTCAGTGGGGGAAGATGCTATAAGAGAAAGGCCAATTACAAACCTGAACCAGGCTCTGATTGGGAAAATGGCAGGTGTTGCTGTTGAGTTAAACGATGCAACTCCGGGCGCCCTCACCTCTATAAAGATCAGGGGAGCAGGGTCCATTACTGCGGGAAATGAGCCGTTGTATGTAATTGATGGTTACCCGGTGGGTCAGCAGGAAGCCAACTCATTGCTTCCTTCCGATGTTGAATCCATAAATGTTTTAAAGGATGCTTCATCCACAGCAATTTATGGAGCCCGCGGTGCAAATGGAGTAATCCTGATCACCACAAAATCCGGTGCCAATATGACTCCGGTGATCCAGTTTGACGTGTCGCACGGTTTTTCGAGTGTTGCGAAAAGAGACTATTACGATCTTCTGGATGCAAATGAATACGTTGATTTCATCGGGGATGTAAAAAATGAACTTTGGGTAATTGATGGTAATGATCCTTCTGTACCCATGGCCAGTAGACCGATCGCATATCAAATCCCGGATTATGTTAAAAATAGGGATCCAAAAGTGAACACAGACTGGCAGGATGTAATTTTTGAACCAGCTTCCGTAAAAAATTATTCATTGGGGGTCAGAGGGGGAAGTGACAGAAGTAAGTATTACTTCTCATTGGGATATACCAGTGATGACGGAGTAGTTATTGGTACGAACTATGAAAAAATTACTGCCAGGTTAAAATTGGATGCAAATCTGATCAATAACAGGTTACAGGCTGGACTGAACATTGCACCTTCTTTTGCCAACAAACAGGTATCTGTAATTAACTCTGGAGATGTGTTCTCATCAGTCATAGGTTCGGCACTGGCCATGCCTCCAATTGTTCCGGTTTACAATGAAAATGGTACGTATGGAAGCACGGCAGGAATTCCCGGATTAATGTTTTTTGGCAACCCGCTACAGCTAGCAAATGAATATGAAGATAAGAGCAAGCTGTTTACTTCCCTTGTAAACAGTTATCTTGATCTGACAATTCTTGATGGGATGCACCTCAGAACTTCAGTCGGTTTTGTTTTTAATAACACAACACGGGATTATTACCGCCCCATTTCCCTCTGGAGACCATTCCAACCTGCACCCACATTCGCGGATGGCTCATCATCCTACGGCAATTCCGTCAACTGGTTATCTGAGACAACCCTTACCTATAACAAAGTGCTAAATATTAATCACAGGATCAATCTTCTTGCGGGATTCACTGCCCAAAAAGATGTTGCAACAGGCAATTATTTATCTGCCAATAATTTCCCGAATGACCTTGTACACACCTTAAATGCAGGTGTAGTTCAGGGTGGAAATAGCTCAGTTTCAGAATGGTCACTATTATCTTATCTTGCAAGAGCTAACTATTCATACAAGGACCGGTATCTATTAACAGGTACCATTCGTCTTGATGGAAGTTCCAGGTTCGGAGCTGACAATCGTTTTGGAACTTTCCCTTCTGTGGCTGCTGCTTGGAGAATTTCTGAAGAATCATTTCTTGATAACACAGAAGCTATCAGTAATCTGAAAGTGCGCGCCAGCTATGGTGTTACCGGAAACAATGCCATCGGTAATTATGCCCATATCGGATTGGTAGGAATAACAAACCAAACTTTTGGATTAGGTGCAGGAAGCAATTACTCCGGGATTTACCCGTCAAGTATCAGCAATCCTCGTTTATCATGGGAGGTTTCAAAACAATTCGATATAGGTCTTGATATCGGTTTGTATAGGGAAAGGGTTTCAATTATCCTCGATTACTATAACAACCACACATCCGACCTTCTGCTGAACGTAAATCTTCCGACAACTAGCGGTTTCTCATCATCTCTCCAGAATATCGGGGAGGTTGAGAACAAGGGATACGAAATAGCATTTATTACCAGGATTATTGAAGGTCCCGTTACATGGGCATTAAGCTTTAATATGTCGTACAATAAAAATACAGTATTGAAACTTGGGCCAAACGGAGATCCTATTTATGATTTCTACGGAACCAGAATTACCGAAATTGGCAATGAAATCGGTGCAACAAACGGCCTTGATGTGATAGGGATTCTAACTCAGGCTGATATTGATAACGGTGTTGCAGTATTCCCTGGTGAAAAGGCAGGAGATGTCAAATACCGGGATGTTAATGAAGATGGAGTCATAAGTAACTTCAACGGACCAGATGGTATAAACATTGGCACTCCCTTCCCTGATTACATTTTTGGAATGTCAAATATGGTAACCTACAAGAATTTTGATTTTACTGTATACGTCAACGGGCAGACTGGCGGAAGAACACTCGATCTAATCGGACAGGGGATGTGGAGTTCCGGTGGTAATAATATTTGGGCAGATTGGTATGAAAACAGGTATATTTCAGATGATCAACCTGGAGACGGAAATACTCCAAAGCTCACATTCGGCCTGGGTGGATTACCAGACACACGTTTGGTTCAGAAAACAGACTATATAAGAATTACGAATATTACGCTTGGCTATAATTTACCTAACGATGTAATTCCATTTATTTCAGGCCTGAGGTTATATGCTGCTATTGAGAACCTTGCTACCTGGGACAAATTTAACGGTTACAATCCACAGGTTAAATCTTTAGGCGCTGAACAGAAAAGTACGCTGGGAGGATTTGCACTTGGAGGTGCTTATCCGGTTCCGCGAATTGTTTCTGTTGGTTTGAATGTTTCATTCTAAAAAAATTATTAATTATGAAAAGATATATAGGAATAATAGTTTTTTCCGGCATTTTACTTGGAATTTCAACCAGTTGTGAAGATTTCCTAGAACTGGCACCTGTTTCACAAGCAAACGTTGAAAATTTCTACAAATCGCCGGCGGATATCAATAATGCGGTCATCGCTGCATACAATTTTCATAAAAGGATATTTTCCAATGACTTCGCCGGACAACATATCCTTGATGAGTGGCGGTCAGACAATACCGGAACACCTGGTCTTACTGATGAGGTTGATAATTTCACAAAGGATACAGGTAAGGAATGGTATATGTGGTCGTGGGATAAGTGCTATAAAGCAATTTATATGTGTAACATAGCCATGGAAAAGGCTGCAGATGTTACTATGAGCGATGAATTAAGGAACAGGTATATCGCAGAAGTAAGGTTCCTCAGAGCCAATACCTATTTTGAATTGGTAAGGAACTATGGAGGTGTACCATTGATTACTGAAACGCCCAAATCTCTTGATAAGGAAACTGTGAATGTTTTGCGCAACACGGTTGATGAAATCTACACACATATTATTGAAGATCTGAAGTTTGCAGAGATTCACCTCCCTGTTAACTATGCAGATGCTGCAGATATTGGCCGGGCTACAAAAGGTGCAGCTAAGGCATACCTGGCAAAAGTGTATCTTACCAGAAGTAACAAATCTGATGCAGTAGCCAGGTTAAGAGATGTGTTAACCTATGGTTACGAATTATTGCCGGATTACGAAGAAGTTTTCAGGGAAGATAACGGCAACAATAAAGAAGTTGTTTTTGAACTGCAGTTCAAATCCACCACGGATAATTGCCCTTATATCCAGATGTTTACTTCCATGCAGGTGGATGAGAAACCTGGATATGGATATAACAAAGCAACCCAGGACCTTTATGATGCATTTGAGGAAGGGGATCCCCGTCGGGACTATTCAATGGCAAAGGATAACCTTGATATGTATTACTGCACAAAATACCGCACTTCAGCTATGCCAATCACGAGTGCAGATAATAACATTCCTCTCATGAGGTATTCCGAAGTATTGTTATTGCTGGCAGAAGCCATTGGTGAATCCACCGAGTCCTATGGATTTATAAACCAGGTTAGGGAAAGAGTTGGTCTCGATCCGGTTGATGCATCCACACCAGGTACCTTTGCAGAAAAACTTCTGCAAGAGAGAAGGGTTGAACTGGCATTTGAAAATCATCGCTGGCATGATCTACTCCGCTTCGGAGTCGCTATTGAAATTATGAATGCTTTCTTTATCAAGGAAAAAAACGGTGAAATTACAATTGAAGAAGAAGACTTGCTATTCCCTATCCCAAATTTCGCAATGTTGAATAATCCAAACCTGGAGCAGAATCCAGGATATTCAAATTAGTTAGATCGAAACTGGCACAGGAGCATCCTGTACCAGTTTAATTTTGCTTAGTTTTTCAAATTAGCCTTTGGCGAAGGGATATGTTTTTTGGTACTTAAAAGTGCTCAATCAATTATGCCCCATTTTTACTGTATCAAAGCTAAGCTGGGCGTTTTAAAGTTTCGTCTGCCATTTTTTCTTTGACATCGCACATTGTCTAAAAACTAACTAAATGAAATCCAATCAAATACTCTTCTACATAATTATTTCTTCTTTTATCCTTATTTCGTTTGGGTGTTCACCGGAAAATGAAATAGTCTTTAAAGAATCTGAAAAGGGACTGGTTGTTACCGGCGGAAACATTACAACATTATTTACTATTGACAAAGATGGTCTGTCCGAACAGGTTTTCTATTTAAAAAATAACCACAAAAAGGATGTTGAGGTCCTGCGGTCATTCAGACCACTAATTAATGACAGCCTCCGCCTTTCATCTGATTCAGACTACGCGCGGCTTTATGACACAGGCTTGTCAGCCCGGAGATACCTGATTTCAGAGCAGGCTTCTGCCATCACATTTGATAAAAAATCCGGTATTGTTACCCTCGAAGGAGGCGATGAAGAATTCCGCTACATACAATCTATCAGCGTATTCCCGGAAGAAAACAGGATCCACTATTCGGTCGAATGTTTCCTGCCGGATTCCAGCCTGGATTACGTTCTGAGTACATTTAGCTTCAATTGCGATCATCCTCCCTTTTTTGTTCATACACCTGCTTTAAAAT
>CAYGFI010000252.1:0-5285 GCA_964349045.1 uncultured Chitinophaga sp. | reverse complement strand
TAGGTATACTTAAAGGGCAGCATACTAACCAAAACATTCACAAATCATTTTTCTAGATCCTGCTGGCAAATCAATTTTATTATCAGGCATCTTGCTTAGCACATTAGCCACATAAGATCTGGGAGCAATTGGAACAGCACAACCTAAGCCGCAAAAGGCAGTATCGCTTAAATTATTTAATAAATCAGAAAAAAGCTTCCAATTTTGTTCCTTGGAATTAAGAATTTCTTTTAGCCTATAAACCCCTTCTCGGCACGGTGTGCATTTTCCGCAAGATTCATCGGCAAAAAAATTAATCCACTTTTTCATTAAATCCATAGGGTGATGCTTTGTTAAGCTATAAATAGTAATAGCTCCGCCTCCGCCTGCCGGCTCTTTAAGCTGGGTACTGTTCAAAACTTTTCCACTGGCATCTCCCCCGTCTTGCACAAAAAAATCAAAATCAGGATAATTTTTTGTTTCTCTTAACACCTTTTCCATAGTCCAATCTTCGGGCAATTCATAAACGCCCGTCCATAAACAATCTCCGTTTATGGTATAAAATCTTTTATTTTGAAATTTTCCCGCAGCTACCAAACTGACATCATAAAAAGTTTCAACATTATTCACTAAAGTTGGCTGACCCCAAAGACCATAGGTCGGCGGAAAAGGCGGTCTTAATCTAGGCTCAGTTCTTTTACCTTCAATAGTATTAAGGGCTGAGGTTTCTTCTCCTCCAATATAGCCAGCATCGTGAGGTTTTTTAAAAACCTCTATCGGATAGTCACCTATAATATTTTGTAATTTAAGAGCGTATTTTTTATAATAAGCCGGGTTCATATAAATATATCCCTTTTTTGCAGATAAAAAATCCATCGCAATTCTCATTCCATCTACAACTTTTTCCGCGTAATTCTCAAAAATATATCCATCCTTTTTAATTCCCGGCTCCCCCTCGGAAGCGTTACAAACCACATATTTACTATCGCCCTCAGCCTCTTTGACCATCTTCCACTTGATAGCCGTAGAAAAACAAGCCCCGCCCTTACCAACCAGTTTAGCTTTTTCTATTTGAGTTAAAATATTATCTTTCATAAATTTATATTAATCCTTTCTTTTGAATATATTCACATAAATCGGCTAAACGACAACTATATCCCCATTCGTTATCATACCAAGCTATAACTTTTACCAAGTCTCCATCAACGACTTTAGTTAAAGACAAATCAACTATTGAGCTAGCTGGATTGCCAATAAAATCAGTTGAAACCAACGGCTCGTTAGTTACTTCCAAAATATTTTCTTTTTTCTTAGTTCTGGCAGCCTGTACAAAAGATTTGTTCACCTCTTCTACTGTGGTTTTTTCTTTGGTTAAAAAAACGATATCACATAAAGACACAACCGGGGTGGGAACTCTAATAGACATACCGTCAAATTTTCCTTTTATTTCAGGAATAGTTTCAGTGGTAGCAATAGCAGCGCCCGTGGTAGTGGGAACAATATTTTCAGCCGCAGATCTGGCTCTTCTTAAATCCTTATGAGGAGCATCAACTAATCTTTGATCTGCGGTATAAGAATGGACCGTTGTCATTATAGCCTTTTTAATGCCGAATTTTTTCTCTATTACTTCAGTTACCGGAGCTAAACAATTAGTGGTGCAAGAAGCCATAGAAACAATATTATCGTCTTTTTTAAAGTCTTCCTCGTTCACCCCTAAAACAATAGTTTTAATATCTTCACCTTTTTTAGCCGGAGCTGAAAGTATTACCTTTTTTGCCCCTGCTTTTATATGAGCGCCAGCTGATTCTCTGGTTAAGAATCTACCGGTAGATTCTATTACTATATCCACTTCTAAATCTTCCCAAGGTAAAAGTGCCGGGTCTTTTTCGGCTAAAACTTTGTATTCAATTCCATTTACAATCAGACTATCGTCAGTATTCTCTATTTCGCCCTCAAAATCCCTATAAACCGAATCGTGTTTCAATAAATAAGCCAAGGTTTTGGTGTCAGTTAAATCATTTATAGCGACAATATTCAAATCAGAATCTTCTGCTAAAATAGCTTTAAATGTGGCTCGGCCAATTCTACCAAAGCCATTAATGGCGATATTCATATTTTTTTAATTAGTTTTTAAAAAATTAATCTGAATTAATTATAACACAAAATAATAAAAAATAAAAAACCGAGTCTTGTACAATACAACATGAGCCCCAAATGAAATCCCTTTCTAATACAAAATGAGCCCGAAGGCTCATTTTGAGAAAATTTGTGAGTGTAGTACCATAATTGATCTATGACAATAACTATGAATGACTCACACACGATGAGTATTACACAAATCCGGGAATTTTTAAAGTTTTCGGAAATTATCAAATTTGAGGGGGTTTTACAAAAAGAAAAGTATCTCTGGATTGAGAATGTTCTCAATAGATTCAGTTATTTCCGACTACGAAAAAAAGAAAAAAGCATTGTTAAGTCCTATGTTATGAAAATGACAGGCATTTCTGATGCTCAGCTTGGTCGATTGATTAAACAAAAAAAGAAGATTGGCAAGATTTTAGTATCCAGCAAAAAGCGTAATTCATTTCCATCTATTTACAATACTAATGATATTGCGTTACTCGTTAAAACAGACAATGCCCATGAACGTATGTCTGGCCATGCTACCAAAGAGATATTTAAAAGAGAGTATGAGGTCTATGGTAAAACTGAATATTCCAGACTCAAAGATATCTCTGTTTCGCACATATACAATCTTCGTGGTCGTCGGCAATATGTATCAGCTTCGCTGACCTACACCAAAACTCAAGCTACGCAAGTGCAAATTGTTGAACGTCGAAAACCTCTTCCTGACGGCAAACCTGGCTATATACGCGTTGATAGCGTACACCAGGGAGACTTAGACAAGGAAAAAGGTGTTTATCATATAAATATGGTGGATGAAGTGGCTCAGTGGGAAATAGTTGGCTCAGTTGAAAAAATATCCGAGCAATATTTAGAAATATTGCTCGAGGATTTAATTAAGCAATTTCCATTCAAAATTATTAATTTTCATTCAGATAATGGCAAGGAGTATATTAACAAAACAGTGGTTAAACTATTAAATAAATTAGTTATCGCTCAAACTAAATCTCGATCAGGCCATACCAATGACCAGGCTCTGGTTGAATGCAAAAACGGTGCAGTTATTCGTAAACATATGGGAAGAATGCATATTTCTCAAAAATATGCAGGACCAATCAATGAGTTCTATCGCAATTATTTTAATACTTACATTAATTACCACCGGCCATCGAGCTATCCAACTATTACCTATGATGAAAAAGGTAAAAGACGAAAGGAATACAAAACTTACATGACACCGTTTGAGAAATTAAAAACCATTGAAAATGTTGAACAATATTTTAGAGATGGTATTACCATGGAGCAGCTTGAAAAAATTGCCAAAGAAAAAAGCGACAATGAATATGCCGCTTTAATGCAGGAAAAAAAGTCCCAATTATTTAAAAACTTTAACAGATAGAACCAATTAATGGCTACGCCATTTGGGGCTCATATGTTGACTGGAAAATACTAACCGTCCTGTTGAGTGGACGGTTTCTTATTTTATTTAATTGAATTTTAATCTTTCTTTTTATTTTTACGATTCAAGTCAACTTCTATTACCAAATCATGAGCTCCTTTTTCTCCCGGAAATCTAACATCAACAGACTGCTTTAGAACGTGGTGGCCGACAACTACGCCTTTTTGACCATCAACGTCAACCTTAGCTGACATAGGAGGTAATTTTTTAGCCAATTCTTCATAGCCCTGTTCCTCGTACGAAAGGCAGCACATCAATCTTCCACATACACCTGAAATTCTTTCAGAGCCTCTATGTGAGCATTGCTGTAATTCAGCCATTTCCGAGGTTATAGAAGATAATTCCGACAAATGGCTCTTGCAGCACAATGGCTTACCACAATGTCCGCAATCCCCCATTATTTTAGCCTCATCTCTGATACCAATTTGCTGCAATCTGATAGTTTTTCCAAATCTGCGAGTTAATTCTTTAACCAATTCTCTAAAATCAATTCTACCATCAGCAATAAAAGCAAAAGTAACACGAGAATTATCAAAAGAAAAATGAGCATCAATAAATTTCATTGGCAAATCATATCTCTCTTTTAATGATCGGCAAATTTCAAGAGCTTTTCTTTTATCGGATAATCCAGGATTTTTCTCCTGATCTTCGGCGGTGGCTTTTCTTAGAATTGGTTTTATAATTTTCTTTTCGCCTTTTGGGGTATTTTCAGAAAATAAAGTATATTCTTCATCACTAACTTCGGCAAAGCCAACAACCTCACCTAACTCATTGCCTAATTCGGTATTAACAATAACTTTATCTCCTTCAATTATATCTAATGAATTCAAAGAAAAATAATACACCTTATCCCATGACGCAAATTGTATTTCTGCTACTCGCATATTTTATTTATATTTACAAAGAATATCTAACAAATTTTTCAATCTTAGCACCACCCAAAACATCCTCTATATGTTTTTTGTCGTCTTTGATAAATTCTTGTTTTATTAGACAAACGTCTTCGTAATATTTTTTAATCTTACCTTCCAATATTTTATCAATCATATTTTCAGGTTTTCCTTCTTTTAATAATTGTTCTCTATAGATTTCTTTTTCCTTGTTAGTTTCTTCGGTAGGCACTTCTTCAGGATTCAAATATTTAGGATTTGAAGCTGCGATTTGCATAGCAATATCATAACCCAAATCTTGCATATTTTCCTTATCTATGGCCACTAAAACTCCAATTCTACCGCCCATATGAGTATAAACAGCTACGGTTCCAGCAGAAGATAAAACATCACAACGTTTAATGTCTATTTTTTCCCCGATAACGCCGCTCATATTATCCATATTTTCTTGCACAGTTCCATTTTCCATAGAAAGAGCTAAAAGCTCTTCTCTGCTCTTTGGCTTATGTTCTTTTATTAAATTTAAAACATTATCACCAAATGATTGAAATTGTTGATTACGAGCCACAAAATCGGTTTCCGCATTCAATTCAACAATATAACCCTCATTACCGGCTTCATTGACTGCTACCTTAACAATACCTTCGCAAGTTTCTCTATCACCTCTTTTAGCGGCTTTGGCAATACCTTTTTTTCTTAATATTTCTACAGCTTTATCAATATCTCCACCCGCCTCATCCAGAGCTTTTTTACAATCAACCATGCCAGCGCCGGTTTTTTCCCTTAATTGTTTAATTTGTTCCATATATTTAATGTGCAACACGCCACTTGCG
>CAYGFI010000251.1:0-5319 GCA_964349045.1 uncultured Chitinophaga sp. | reverse complement strand
ATTATTAACTATTTATAAACCTAAAATTTTTATCTATGAAAAGATTTACAGTTTTACTGGCATTCTTTGTGTTTGTAGGTTTCCAGGCTTTGCAGGCACAGAATGTACAGATCACGGGTAATGTGACCAGTGCCGATGACGGGTCGCCACTACCCGGGGTGTCGGTTGTAGTTAAAGGAACTACAATAGGAACAGTAACTAATTTTAATGGCGACTATGAACTGAATGTTCCACAGAGCGCAAGCACAATAAGCTTCAGCTTTGTTGGTATGACATCCCAGGATGTTGCCATTGAAGGCAGAACAATTATTGACCTGGTGATGGAGTCCGACGCCCTTGATCTTGGTGAGGTAGTTGTTACGGCTCTGGGTGTCTCCAGGGAAAAGAAATCACTCGGATATTCCGTACAGGATGTTTCCGGCGATGACCTTTCCAAGGCCCGTGAACAAAACATCATCAACTCTTTATCCGGTAGAGTAGCAGGAGCGCAGATTACAAATAGTTCGGGCGCTGTTGGCGCATCTACCAGAATTGTTCTTAGAGGTGCAGCTTCTCTGGGTGGTAACAACCAGCCTCTTTTCGTTGTTGACGGTATTCCTATTGACAATTCAAACATGGGAGGTACCGGTAATGAATCTGTTAACAGAGGTAACGGAGCAGCCGACATCAACCCCAACGACGTTGAAAATCTGACCGTACTGAAAGGGCCCAATGCAGCCGCTCTTTACGGATCACGCGCATCCAATGGTGTTATTCTTATTGAAACCAAATCAGGTAAAGGTTCCAAAGGAATTGGCGTTAGCGTTAGCAACACTACTTCTTTCGAAAATCCTTTAAGACTTCCTGATTACCAGAATGGATACGGTCAAGGATCAAGCGGCAGATTTGAATTCTTTGATGGCGCAGGTGGCGGTATCAATGATGGAACTGACGAAAGCTGGGGACCTAAACTTGATGCAGGTCTTATGATTCCACAGTGGGATTCACCGGTAAGTACAGCAGGTGTTCGTGAAACTACTGCCTGGGTTTCTCAACCTGATAACGTAAAATCACTTTTCGATACAGGACATACAACATCAACTAACGTAGCTGTTTCCGGTAGTAACGATAAATCAGCTTTCCGCTTATCCTACACAGGTACCGAGCAGAAAGGTATGGTTCCCAATACCGACCTTACCAAGAAAAACCTCAATCTGAACGGTAGCCTGAATGTTACCAACAAGATGGCAGTAAGCGGTGGTGCAACCTATAATAATTCAAACTCAAATAATTTACCGGGTTACGGTTACGATTCCCAGAACGTTATGCAACAGTTTATTTGGTTTGGCCGCCAGGTTAATATGGATAACCTCAGAAATTATACCAATGCTGACGGATCCAAAAACAGCTGGAACTATAACTATCATAATAATCCTTTCTTCACACTGTATGAGAATACAAACAGTATGCAGAGGGAAAGATTTATGGGTAATGCAAAAGTTAGCTACCAGTTTACCGATTGGTTAAGCGCTTTTGTAAGAACCGGTGGTGATATTTACACCAACATCAATACAGAAAAAAGAGCAGCCGATGATATTGACAATCCTCCGGGATCCTATTTCGAATCAACCAGGACCATTAGGGAAATCAACTCCGACTTCCTGTTGACGGCTTCAAAACAGTTAAGCCAGGATCTCTTTTTCTCATTGAGCGCCGGTGGTAGCCGTATGGATTACAGCTATAACTATTCAAGTGGTACTGCCGGGGAACTTGCAGTTCCTGGAGTTTATAACGTTGCCAACTCAGCAATTCCTGTGGTTGCTTCCAACAACTCAAAACTTAAGAGAATCAACAGTTTCTATTTTTCAGGACAGGTTACCCTGTTGAATGCTCTGTCACTTGATGTAACCGGGAGAAACGACTGGTCAAGTACATTGCCTGAAACGGAAAACTCTTACTTCTATCCTTCCGTTGCTCTTAGCGGTATTTTCACAGATCTTCTGAATATGGACTCCAACGTACTTAACTATGGTAAAATAAGAGGTTCATGGGCTAAGGTAGGTAGTGATACTGATCCATACTCTATCCTTCCCACCATGAGCTTTGGTGATGGCTGGAATGCAAGTACCAAGCTGCTGAACCAGTTTGTACCTAATAATCTTCCTAATGCTTTGCTGAAACCTCAGTTTGTAACCTCTCTTGAGTTTGGTCTTGAATTGAAATTCTTAAACAACCGTTTGGGCCTGGACGCTACCTACTATGATTCAAAAGCTACGGACCAGATTATCGCCATCCCGGTTTCTGCGGCCAGCGGGTATTTAACAAAGAATATCAACGCGGGTCGCATCGACAATTCAGGTATAGAAGTAATGTTGTATATTACCCCGGTTAAATCCAAAGATTTTACATGGGATATGACTTTCAACTTTGCCAAAAACACCAACGAAGTTGTTGAACTGGCCGACGGTGTTGAACAATATGTTCTCGGAACCTATTGGAGTTTACAGGTTATGGCTATCCCCGGACAACCATATGGTTCACTTTATGGATATGACCTGGCACGCGATCCTGATGGAAATATCCTGAATGAAGGAGGTGTTCCGAATCAGGGTGATCTGAAAATTCTGGGTAACTATCAGCCCGACTGGATCGGTGGTATGAAAAACGACTTCAGGTTTAAAAACCTTTCTTTGGGCGTTTTGATCGACACCAGGCAAGGTGGGGAACTCTATTCCATGACTACCACATGGGGCCGTTATGCAGGGGTACTTGAAGAAACCCTTATTGGAAGAGAAGGCGGTATAGTTGGTATTGGTACCAAAGAACTTCCAGACGGTACTTTTGTACCCAACGATGTTGTCGTAACTGCTGAAGAATATAACAAAGCCGTTTACCAGAACAGCATTGCATATCCCAGCGTTTTTGACGCCAGCTATATTAAATTGCGCGAAGTTACTTTCGGCTACACGTTCCCCAAACTGGGAAATCTGCCTATCCGTGACCTCAGCGTTTCCTTCGTAGGAAGAAACCTTATGCTCCTTTGGGCTAAAGTCCCTCATATCGATCCTGAAACTTCATTTGACAATACTAACGTTCAGGGTCTTGAATTTGGACAGTTGCCTTCAGCCAGAAGCTTAGGATTTAATATAAGTGTTAATTTTTAAGGAACTTAGAAAAAGCAATAAAATATGAAAACAACAATATTTAAAGGATTTGTCTTAGTTTTTGCAATTTCCCTGGTTCTGCTATCATGCACCAAGGATCTTGATAAGATTAACAATAATCCGAATGAAGCTGCACTGGAACTGGCATCGCCAAAGATGCTCCTTCCTAACGCGATTGAAAGTATGACCGACCGGGTTCATGAAATCTTCCTCGGTCACGAAATGGGTAGTGGCTGGGTACAGCACATGGCCAAAGCTCAGTACACCGACGAAGACCGCTATGTTCCCCGTTCCGGTGTTATTAACAATACATGGTCCAGCTTTTATGCTGCCAACGGAATGGACATTGCTCTGCTGAAAAAGATTGCAACTGAAAAGGAACTTGATAATTACCTGGGAGTTGCAAATGTTCTTCAGGCATACGTCGTTTCTGTTCTTTCTGACCTTTTCGGACCTGTTCCATTCACAGAAGCCTGGAAGTCTGCAGCTGAAGACGGTGCAATCCTTTCACCTGCATATGATTCACAGGAATCAGTTTACAGGGCTCTGATTGCAAACCTTGCAACCGCTAATGATCTTCTTGATGCCGGTAATGAAGACATTGAGGGTGATATTCTGTATGGCGGTGATGTGGTATCATGGAAAAAGTTTGCCAATTCACTGCGTATGCGTTTACTCCTTCGCATATCCGCTAAGGATGCCGCTTTTGTTACCACTGAATTAACAAAAATGGTTGATAATCCTAAATATCCGATTTTCGAAGATAACTCAGACAATGCTGCTTTGAAGTATCTTGGATCTGCCCCTAACAATCATCCTAATAATGAGAACAGAAAGACCCGTGACGACCACAGGGTAAGTAAAACCTTAATTGATATGTTATATACCGATCCGGGCAGCCCGGATTACAGGGTTTCTTTATATGCCCAGCTGGATGGAAATGACGATTATGAAGGTATGCCTAATGGTTTGACTTCTGCAAAAGCTGCAATTTACAATGAAAACGGGTTGAAATACACATCAAAAATCGGAACATTCTACGTCCAGGCAACTGCTCCCGGTATATTAATGACTTATGCAGAACTGCAATTTATACTTGCTGAAGCTGCTCATAAGGGTTATCTCACAGGTAAGGGCGATGCAGAAGCTGAAACCTATTATGATGCAGGTATTGAAGCATCTTATATGCAAAACCATGATTATTTTGCCGGTGAATTAGAAGATGTATGGGGTGCAACCTTCGTTTCATGGGGTTGGGATGAAGTTCAGGATATCGTTGATTATGCATTGGAGGACTTCATTGGTTATGGCGGATGGAATTATGATGCCTCTATTGCAATGGAACAGATTGGTACCCAGAAATGGGTTGCCATGTTCGACCAGGGTCTGCAGTCATGGTTCGAATGGAGACGCATTGGATACCCGGTTCTTACCCCTGCTGAAGATGGTATGAATGCTGGTAAAATTCCTGTAAGGGTTATGTACCCGACTGATGAAGCCGGTAGAAACCCAACCAACAAAGATGCGGGAGTTACTCTTCTTGGCGGCCCTGATAACCTCAACACCCGTGTTTGGTGGGATACTCAGGACAATTTCTAAGATGTTAAATTTTAATTCACGAAATTTTCAAAAAACATGAAAAATATAATTCAAAAATCAATCTGGGTATCATCCGTTTTCCTCCTGATGTTTGTTGCAAACTCATGTCTGGAAAATGTGGACCTGGTAACTGAAAGTTCTGAAACCGGGGGACTTGTAAACCCGGTTACAGCAAACTTCCCTTACAAACTGGGTGCAACTCCCACCTTTGCTGTTGTAGTTAAAGTCCCTGTCGGACCTGCTATCACATCTATAAAGGTTATGAATTCTTATACGGATCAGGTAGCCGGTAAAGTTACCAATGAAGTGGTAATGAAGACCATTGATGTTGCCGGAGCTAATGCAACAGAAGAGAAAACACAAACTCTTACCCTTGCATATGCCGACCTCATTAAAGATCTCAAATTTGGCGCTGTTCCAATGTCTGCTGATGAGTTAACCCTGAACATAGGCGACTTCTGGACAATTCGTTACATCGCTGTTATGGCTGACGGTCGCGAAGTTGTGAATAATGCATCAACCACTGTGGCAGTGGCGAACCAGTATGCCGGAAATTACCTTTGCACGGGTATTTTCA
>CAYGFI010000250.1:0-5425 GCA_964349045.1 uncultured Chitinophaga sp. | reverse complement strand
TTAAATGGTTGTTACCCAAAAGTGGTAATCACGGATAAGATTTATGGTACACGTGAAAACAGACAATGGCTCAAGGAATTGGATATCAGATACTCAGGTAAACCACTAGGCAGGCCATCAGTCAAACAACAAACACAATACCAGAAGAGAAAACAGAAATTAGAGCAAGGAATGAGGAATCAGGTTGAAGGTAAATTTGGACAAGGGAAAAACGGCTATAACCTCAATAAAATAAGGGCCAGAGTAGCAAGAACTTCCGAAATCTGGATTGCAGCTATATTCTTTGTGATGAACATAGTAAAGTTCAGCAAAGAATTTTTGTTCTCGTTAATAAAGGATGCTTATCTGTCATTAATTTTGGTTCTAAGCACGTTTGATCGGAGTCGAAATGTAAATATTACCTTATATGTAAAATGACTTATTCACCAAACCTATTTACCTTGGTTCATAAAATAGCTTTGTTAAAACAACAAGACTATTTTTTTCAAATCGTTTGAACGCTAAAAATCGTTAGAAGTATGATATACAAAGGTTTTCAAAGAATTTATTTTTTAAACACAAAACACTAGTGTCATGTCAAATATAGTTTGACGTAAATAAATTATTTTGTTTCTTTACCATAAAAACTATGGTAACGTACAAAGTAACTTTAACCAGGGATGAAAGAGAGTCATTGATGGCAATAACAAGAAAAGGTAGCCATACCGCCAAGAAAGTTATTCATTCTCTAATCCTGTTGAATGTTGATCAGGGTGAACATTCAGAAAACAAACAAACTAATGAAGATATATGTAGAATCCTAAAAACAGGTATGAGGACTATTGACAGGCTAAAAAAACAATTTGTTTTAGAAGGAGTAGAAGCTACTCTCGGAGTTGCTCCAACAAACCGGATATACCAGAGGAAAATTGACTGTGATGCGGAAGCCCATTTAATTGCGATAGCCTGTGGTAAGCCACCGAAAGGATATGCTAAATGGTCATTACGATTACTTGCAGATCGTATGGTAGAATTGAGATATATTGATGACATTTCTCACGAAACAGTAAGAAAGGTTTTAAAAAAAACGAACTTAAGCCTTGGAGAGTAAAAGGTTGGGTGATTCCGCCTCATCAAAACAGTCATTTTGTTGCAGCCATGGAGAAATTATTAGATGTTTACGAACGCCCGTATAATGAAACAAGACCTGTTGTATGCATGGACGAATCACCAAAGCAACTGATTAGTGAAACCAGACAGCCTATTCCTATGGCACCAGGCTTTGAAAAGAAATATGATTATGAATATGTCCGCTGAGGTGTCTGTAATGTATTTATGGTAAATGAACCCTTAGTGGGGACGCGCTTTGTAAAAGTGACCGATCAGAAAACTAAAAACGATTGGGCAAGGTTAGTTCGTGAGATTTCTGATGAATTATATCTGGAAGCAGAAATTATCATTTTGGTTATGGATAACTTAAGTACGCATAGCGCTGCCGCACTTTATGAAACATTTGAACTGGTTGAGCCTAAAAGAATTTGGGACAGGTTCGATTTATTTATACACCAAAGCACGGAAGCTGGTTAAATATGGCTGAAATTGAACTAAACGTGCTAAACCAGGTTACGTCATTACTCCGTAACCCAGTAGCCCCGTAACTTATTAATAAATGGCATTCATAAACAACATAATAAAAAGAATCCTCTATGGAATTGCTGTCTTACTGGGAGTTGTGACTCTCATTTTTTTCCTGTTCAATGTATTACCCGGTGATCCGGCCCGGATGATGTTAGGTCAGAGAGCGGATATGGCAAGCGTGGAAGCAATAAGAAAGGAACTGGGTCTTGATAAACCGCTCTATTTGCAGTATATCCGTTATCTTAACGATCTATCCCCGGTTTCATTTCATCAGTCAGTAAAGAAAGACTCTTATTTTTATCTCGATTCCGAAAAATATAAATCGTCCATAACCATTTTTTCAACAACAAAGGGATTTACCCTGGCGGCTAAAATACCCTGGCTGGGCAGGTCCTTTCAAAGCAGTAGACCAGTTGGAGAAATGATATCCGAAGCATTTCCAAATACTCTTATTCTTGCTTTTGCAGCTATTGTAATCGCATTTTTCGCGGGTACCTTACTCGGTACCTTTTCCGCATTAAAGAAAGACAGTTGGTACGATCGCGGAACCTTGCTTTTATCAGCTTTTGGAATGAGTATGCCTTCTTTCTTTGCAGCCATACTTATAGCCTGGTTTTTTGCCTATAAGATCGGTCATATTACCCATCTTAATCTTACAGGTAATATTTATGAAATTGATGATTTCGGCAGAGGTATAAAATTACAATTGAAAAACCTGATTCTTCCGGCATTTACTTTGGGAATCCGGCCATTGTCGGTTGTAGTACAACTTTCCCGGAATTCGATGCTTGAAGTATTGAATCAGGATTTTATCCGTACTGCCTATGCCAAGGGGCTTAAAAAATCGAGAATAATAGGAGTTCATGCACTCAGAAACTCATTAAATCCGGTCGTCACTGCAATAAGCGGATGGTTCGCGAGTATGCTCGCCGGGGTAGTATTTGTTGAGTATATATTTGGGTGGAGGGGACTGGGTTATATGCTGGTTAATGCTCTTAACTTTTACGACCTGCCCGTTGTATTGGGATGTGTACTGACAACCTCTGTGATATTCGTTATTGTTAATATTTCCATGGATATTATCTATGCACTTCTTGATCCCCGGATCAGAAAATGATTTTATTACTGTTTGCTTAGCCTTTGTATATCACGATTTGGATTAGTTCAGATTTCGGAGGGTAGTCCTCATGTTGGAAAAGCCGTTAATACGCAATCTTAAATCCGCAATCGAAATGTGATGATCCGCAATTCACCATAAACAAAAAGTGGTATTTATATGGAGATATTTTACTGAAATTTCACTCATGTTTTGTACTTTTGGCTTTCATTTTTAATCCCCCTTACATTTAAAAATATTACTATGAGACAAAAAATTGTAGCTGGAAACTGGAAGATGAATACTTCTTTGAAAGACGGAATGGAATTAGCTGCCGCGGTTAATTCACTGGCCTCAAAGAAAACCAGCGAGGCATTGGTAATCATTGCTCCCCCTTTCACACACCTTGCCGAGATTAAGAAAATTCTGTCTGTTGTTAAACTTTCTGCCCAGAACTGCGCTTCTGAAGAATCAGGTGCATTCACCGGTGAAGTTTCTGTTAGTATGCTCAAGTCTGCAGGAGTTGAATACATAATAATTGGTCATTCCGAGAGAAGAGCATATTTCCACGAAGATAATGCTGTACTGGCTAAAAAGGTAAATCTGGCACTTTCAATTCGCATAAAACCCATATTTTGCATCGGGGAGATTCTTCCTGAAAGAAATGCAAATAAGCATTTTGAAGTAGTTAAGTCGCAACTTGCTGAAGGTCTTTTTCATCTGACCCCTGAAGAATTTGCAAATATTGTGATTGCCTATGAGCCTGTATGGGCTATTGGAACAGGAGTAACTGCAAGCCCCGCTCAGGCACAGGAAATGCACAAATTCATCCGCACTGAGATAAATAAGAAATATAGCGTAAAAACCGCAGACAATACCACCATCCTATACGGAGGCAGTTGTAAAGGTTCTAATGCCAAAGAACTTTTCTCAAATCCTGATGTTGATGGCGGACTAATCGGAGGCGCATCACTTAAGGCGGATGAATTTCTGCTGATTGTTAACGCATTCTGATTTTATAAAAGGTGATAATGATTGAACCTTCGCTGCACTAAAAAAGTGCGGAATCCTCGTGTAAAGCGGAATTTTCAAGACGGGCGAAAAGGATATTCAGTCAAATGCAACCGATAGCAGATTTACTTTTATGGGTTGATTTTATGATTATAACGGGATTTCACTTAATTTGACGAAATAATTGATTCCTTAATTATTTCCGGCGAAAAATATGAAAAAATTTATCCATATTTTTTTTACTTCCTTAATTGCAATCTTACCTGCAAATAGTCAGCAACTTAAAAGTTTCACAAACGATTCGGCAATCTATATACAGGAAATCGAAAAATTCACCGACAATTATATCAGTTCAGACGAGAATACAATTCTTGATGCTTTTATTAAATATTGGAAATCACCGGAATGCTCTGTTGTTGATCGGAGCGAATTCATTCAGTTTTCCAATCTCCTGCTGAAAAAAAATGGAAGACCCAGTCCGCATTTTATTAACTATTATGAATCATTGTTACTATTTTCAAGTGGAAATTATCAAAAACTGAATATTCCGGGATGGAAACAATCTTTTAGATTTTTTCTGGAAAACAACACAAGTTCATTAAAAGTTACAGAGCAATTTCTTAAGCTTACCCTGAACCTGTTAAAATCAAATACTCTTTATAACAATTCCGCAACAATATGGAGAGTACCCCAAACTAATTTCAGTTTTGAGTTTAATGATGGTATGCCGGTCGTTGAGTTTGATCAGGTCGATCTGATCTGCAATGCCAAACGCGACAGTATTTCAATTTATGAGACATCCGGATTTCTTGACCCGGTTGAAATGAGTTGGTCCGGTACCAAGGGTAAAATTAACTGGGAGCGTGCCGGTTTTGCTCCTGATGAAGTATATGCTGAGCTTTCCAAATACAATATTTCACTTCAGAAAACGGAATATAAAGCAGATTCAGTTGTATTTCATTATAAAAAATATTTTGACTCGCCCCTTGAAGGCAGATTAGAAGAGAAAGTCATGCAGATTAATAAACCTGAAAATGCCTTATATCCGAAGTTTTATTCCTATCAAAATAAATATATTCTTCCCGGCCTCTTCGAGGGTATTGAATATTTAGGTGGATTATCCATGCAGGGAGCAAATCTGACAGGAACAGGGAACCAGTATGAACCCGCGATTCTGGAAATATATGATAAGGACACCCTGCGAATGATCCTGAAAACCATTCAAATTCAGATCCTTCAAAATGGTATGAGGTCTTCCAATGTGAGTCTGACAATGTACCTTGATACAGATTCTATTTACCATCCTGATCTTCAATTCACTTACCTTGAGAAAACTGATGAATTGCGATTTACTAAATCGCAGAGTTATACTTCCGGAGGGCCCTATAAAAACAGCTACCATAAAATTGATATGAATTTCGATGAATGGCTGTGGAAAAGAAAGTCGGGAGAGCTTCTCTTTAAACCCATTACCGGAACCCAAATTGGACAGGCGACCTTTGAATCCAACCGTTTTTTTAATTATGATTTTTTCGAAAAGATGCAGGGGATGTCAGATATTCATCCTCTTGTCGGTCTTTGGCAATATGGAAGAAAGATCGGGTTAAACCGCTTTCCTGCAACAAATTATGCCAGTTATCTGGGGGTCGACGATTCCCAGGTCAGGCAACAACTGATGAAATTATCACGACTCGGGTTTAT
>CAYGFI010000249.1:0-5514 GCA_964349045.1 uncultured Chitinophaga sp. | reverse complement strand
AGATCGCTTTCCATAAATAACATGATATGTATGTGTTGCTGTATGTTGATACAACATGTGGAGGGTGATATCATGCTTTGTTAGTTATTTAAAGTAGATTAAATTAATAAATCATACAGCTCTTCACAAAATTTGTGAGGAGCTTTTTTTTTAACCAAAAAATAAAATAAAAATGGCAGATTTAAATTTTAAAATCGAAGGGGAGGCCCAGACGGCAGCCCGCTTTAACGCAAACACCCGTCAGTTTAATTTGGTAATCGATGAACCACCGGCGCTTGGAGGAGATGACCTTGGAGCAAATCCAGTTGAGTATTTATTAGCCAGCTATGCCGGATGTATAAACGTAGTTGCTCATCTAACTGCCCGTGAATTGGGTATAAAAGTTGAAAAACTTCGGATTACTATCAGCGGAAACATCAATCCGGCCCGCCTTTTTGGACAATCAGATACTGACAGGGCAGGGTTTAAACAAATTGATGTTGCTTTTTCACCCATAACTGATGCAACACCTGAATTAACTGAAAAGTGGATTGAGACAATCAAAAACAGGTGTCCGATTAATGATAACCTTTCATCCCCAACCCCATTATCATTTAAATTAGTTCAGGAAGCAGTAATCCTTTAAAATAAAAAATAAATGAGAAACATCTTTTCCAATCTTTACGCTTGTTATTGTACATGTAAAATTATTGCGTGGAGGGGATGTTGTATTGTTCTAATTTGATAATGGCAGAAATAAATACAATTCATTTTAAGCCCTTCACGTTCGTGAGGGGCTTTTTTTATTCACTTTTTTAAAATAAAAAAATTATGAATCAGACAGTATTAAATTTAATTGGAAATACCCCGATGGTAAAAGTAAACCATATAGATACAGGTGTTTGTAATCTGTATTTAAAACTTGAAAGTGCGAATCCGGGTGGTTCTATCAAGGACAGAATCGGGCTTTCAATGATAACAGAAGCTGAAAAAACGGGATTAATTAGACCAGGTTCTGTTTTAGTAGAAGCCACTGCCGGGAATACAGGGTTAGGTCTGGCTTTGGTTGCGGCTGTTAAGGGATATAAACTAATCCTTGTTATTCCTGATAAAATGAGCTGCGAAAAAATTTTACATCTGAAAGCTATGGGCGCTGAAGTTATTATAACCCGCACAGATATTAATAAAGGTCACCCTGAATACTATCAGGATTTGGCCGAACGAATAGCTAAGGAAACCCCGAATGCTTTTTATATTAATCAATTTGGGAATCCGGCAAATCCGATGGCTCATGAAACAACAACCGGTCCTGAAATTATTAAACAGCTTGAAGGCAAGATTGATGCTGTAGTTTGCGGAGTTGGTTCGTCAGGCACTCTTACCGGGTTGACCCATTATTTTCAGAGAGTTAAACCTGATGTTGAGATGATTGTTGCCGATCCTCAAGGTTCGGTTATAAAAGATTTTATTATGAAAGGTACTATTGGCGAAGCCGGGTCATGGTTTGTTGAAGGGATTGGCGAAGATTTTATTCCTCCCATCGCTGATTTTTCAATGACAAAAAAAGCCTATACAATCAGCGATGAAGAAAGTTTTTCAACAGCACGGTCAATACTGCGTAAAGAAGGAATTCTTGCAGGTTCTTCTTCGGGGACTCTTATTGCTGCAGCAATAAAATATTGCCGGGAACAACAAAAACCGAAAAACGTAGTGACGTTCGTTTGTGACACCGGCAATAAGTACCTGACAAAAATGTTCGACGATTCCTGGATGAGCGAGAAAGGGTTTTCAGAAATTATTCAAAGTAGTAATCAATTAAAAACAAGTAAAATTATCCGATCATGAAATTTTCAACAAAAGCGATTCACGCAGGTCAGGAACCTGACAAAGTAACAGGTTCAGTGGTAGTTCCCATTTATCAGACATCAACCTATAAACAGGATCAAGTAAATGTACACAAAGGGTTCGAGTATTCACGATCAGGAAACCCAACACGGCAAGCTTTGGAAGAATGTCTTGCAGCCCTCGAAAATGGCCGGTTTTCTCTTGCATTCTCATCGGGTTTGGCGGCTGAACATGCTGTTCTTTCAACGCTAAAACCCGGTGACCATGTAGTTGCGTCCGAAGATATGTATGGAGGTACTTACAGGTTATTTGAGCAGGTTTTTAAGCCTTACGGCCTCCAATTCACTTATGTAAACGGCAATAACGGTGATTTTGAGCAAGCAATTAAACCGGAAACCAGGCTATTCTGGATTGAATCGCCAACAAATCCATTATTACGGATAATTGATATTTCAGGAGTGTCCACAATTGCACACAAAAAAAACATAAAAGTTGTGGTTGACAATACGTTTGCATCTCCCTATTTTCAGCAACCTTTGTTTTTAGGCGCAGACCTCGTTGTGCACAGCACCACAAAATACATTGGCGGCCATTCCGATTTAATAGGAGGAGCGTTAATCGTCAATGATGAAGAATGGTATGCTGAATTAAAATTTCTGCAAAATGCCATTGGTGCAATTCCTGGCGCATTCGACAGTTGGTTGATACTGCGAGGTATAAAAACGCTTTCAGTCAGGATGAAACAACACGAAGAAAATGCACTTAAAATAGCCAGATTTCTTGAAAGTCATCCGGCGATTTCTCAGGTTTATTATCCCGGATTATCGTCTAATTTTTTTCATAATCTTGCCAAACAACAAATGACCGGTTTTGGCGGTATGATTTCTTTCCGATTAAGAAAAGGGGGTGAAAAAATAGCAAATTCATTTTTTAGGAAGTTGAAAGTTATTTCGCTTGCAGAAAGTTTGGGAGGTGTTGAATCTTTAATTTGTATTCCCTCAGCTATGACTCACGGTTCTATACCAGTAGAACAAAGAAACGCAATTGGAGTTACAAAAGATTTGATAAGGATTTCAGCAGGAATTGAAGATGTTGAAGATTTGATAGAAGACCTCTCGGAAGGATTAAAATGATGGATGATGTTTACAATAAACTTCTTAATATCAATGGTTACAATTAAAAAATGTGTGAATTAAAGTAATCACGACGGTCACATGCATTAAAAAGTAACTTTAAATTTCGGGGTAACTGTCATCAAAATGACAGTTCTCCCTTTTAATTTTTTATTGATTATGGATAAATAACGATAAATACAATTGAGGTTATTCGGTGCAATACTTGTACTTTAAAAAATGAAAAAAATTATCCTGCAATCAACAATAACCTGTCCTGAATGCAACTTTCAGATAGATGAAACCATGCCTGAAGATTCCTGCCTATACATTTATGAATGTTCAAATTGTAAAATTATCCTAAAATCTGAACCAGGAGGCAGTTGTTGTGTATTTTGTTCCTATGGGTCAGTCAAATGTCCGTCTGTTCAGCACAAAATGAAGTGCTGTTAAATAAATAATATATAAGCCTTGCATACACACAAACATGAAAATAAAACCTTTATCATTCGCTATGATTCAAAAATATGTGAATTATGTAACTTATATCTGAAATTCTGTAACGATACCAGGAATTAATGAAATTATTTTTGTAAATGAATAGCATTTTCACATTGAGCCAAGCAAAAAGTACGTATAAATAAGCTCCTGCATGAATTGCAGAGTGAAGCAATTTGAGCAAAACATAATAAATGAAATTCAAATTGAATCCGTGAAAAAATTATTATCAATATTTTTCGCTTTTCTCATCCTGCTGTCGGGCATGCATTTCAGTATTGCCACACATTACTGTGGAGGTGAATTAGCTGATTCTAAAGCATCATTCTCAGGTGGATTAGCCTCATGTGGAATGGAATGTCCTGTCGGTCAATGTTCAAATCCGGGTTATCATCTCGATTCAAATTGTTGCCAAAATAAAGTATCTGCATTTTCTGTCGATCATAATTTTGCTCCTTCATTTTCCGGATTTAGTGCGATTGTTCAAAATATTCATTTGGTTTTTATTGAATCTGCAAAAATTCAGGATTACTCATTTGCAGAATTTAATATCCTTTCCACTTATATCATTCCGCCAGGCAATAAATTGGCAAATGAAGTTAGCTTGCCTGAAATTTGCATTTTTCGTATTTGATATTTTTGAAACCTGTCTTTTCAGCTGAAGATTATTCAATCTCTTTTACTGGATGATGTTTATTGTCGTGTATCCTGACACTTGTGTTTTGATAACACATACTGATTTTCAATAAAATAACATCAAATTGAATGAAAACAGTAGAAATCATTATAGTTGCCTTACTGGCAATGGTTTTGGACTCAAGCTCATACATTCAAATTAACGATCACTCCAAAATGCCTTCCACAAAAACTGAAAGCTATAAAGTTTGGACCAATCGAGAAACCTGTAAGTCCCTTTTAGAAAAAGTTGCAAACGCAGATGGTGTGACCAAAGCGGGTTGGGATACAGAAACCAAAATACTTTCGCTGGTTAACGTCCTGCAAAATGTAATACTAAATCCAAATGAAAATTGAAGTTGTTAGCGATGAAATCGAAAAATTTAAAGTTGATGACAAGGTTTATGTAAAATTATACGCTTGTTGCCAGTATAATAAAAAATTAATATTAAACCTAAAAATTCAAAACATGAAAGAGACTATAAATTTAAAGAAGAAAGCAGTGGAAATCTACACATGTTCAATGCATCCTGAGGTGAGGTCCGAGAAATCCGGCAATTGTCCAAAGTGCGGGATGGACCTGGTAGTGAAGAAATAGAGTATTAATTCGAAATTTCGGGCGACAGCTAAACTGAAGGCCGGGCAACAGCGGAGCTGAAGAAATATCTAATAGTTAAACAAAATGAAAACAAAAATTCTAACATCAGTACTTGCTTTAATATTTAGCAGTACAATTGCGTTTACGCAAAGCAAAACAAAATCCGATGAAAAGCGCTCATCATCAACAAAAACAGAAATTACAAAGGATTCGGTTTATTATTCCTGCTCCATGCATCCCGATGTAAAGATGGATAAACCTGGTAAATGCTCAAAGTGCGGAATGGATCTGGAAAAAAAGACAATGAAAATGACAGGAGCAAAAAGCGATAATAAAGACGTTATGAAAGAATACGCTTGCACAATGCATCCTGAGGTGATGTCAGATATGCCAGGCAAATGCTCAAAGTGTGGAATGGATATGGAAAAAAAGTCAATGAAAATGACTGGAACAAAAAGTGAAAATAAGGAAGCAATGAAAACATACTCTTGCTCAATGCATCCTGAAATGAAGTCAGAAAAACCTGGCAGATGCTCAAAGTGCGGAATGGATTTAAAGGTGATAAAATAGTAACAATTAATCAATTCAATTTTAAAATCAATTATTATGTTCTACGATGGTTATCATTTCTGGGGAATGCACCTTATATGGTGGATCATTTGGCTAATCCTGCTTTTTTGGATATTTGCAACGCCTAATGGTGTCCCCGGTCAGCGAAAGAAAAAAGATTCTCCTCTTGACATTTTGCAGAAGCGATTTGCTTCCGGGCAAATTACAAAAGAAGAGTATCAGGAAAGTAAAAAAATG
>CAYGFI010000248.1:4174-5563 GCA_964349045.1 uncultured Chitinophaga sp. | reverse complement strand
TAATAATTCCAAAGGCGACGAAATTTTTTTCCAAAAAGATGAATTTCAACAAAAGATCAATCAATTTGCCGGGAAATTAAAGGAAGTCTAAGTAAAACTGATGAAAATACATTTTAATAATATAGCAAATGAAATAGGTCAACAACTTGATTCTGCTACCAACGATATATCAGTTGCAGTCGCATGGTTTACAAATGAAGATTTATTTGTAAAACTTTGCAACAAAGTCAAAGCTGGTGTTGCAGTTGATCTGTTGATAATTGATGACCTAATAAACAATAATGTTATAGGATTGAATTTTCAAGATTTTGTAGATTTAGGTGGTAAATTATTTTTTGGGAATCCTGAAAATTTAATGCACCATAAGTTTTGTATAATTGATAATAAAATCCTCATTAATGGTTCATACAATTGGACTTATTTTGCAGAATATAAAAATTTAGAAAACATTATCATTCATGATAATTACAAAGAAATTACACCATTTATTGATGAATTTAGAAGAATTGTTAATGAGCTTACTCCAATTGAAAAAGTTAACAGGCATTCAGATTTAAATTTTTCTCAATTTGAAATAAGTTCTAAGTTATTATTGGCTGATGACTTTTCTTTAAAATCCTTCAAATATGAAACCAATGGTGATTATGGAAAGGCAATTAAGATTGCTAGAAAAGCAATGGAGTTAAATCCAACTAATTCAACTATTAAAAAGCAAATTACAAATTTAGAATTAAAGCAAATAAACACTACTAGAGCAGCATTTATTCCATTCGCCCCAATAATAAAAAGCGAAAAATTCATTTCTTTTAATTCAGCTCTTAAGGACGGCATTAAAGCATATAAGAAAAAGAATTATTTAATTGCTATCCAACATTTCAAAAAAGCACTTTCAGAAAATTGTGACTTTGCAGAATTATTTTTTTGGGTCGGCTTATGCTGTTGGAAACTAAAAGACTTTCAAGGTATTATTGCTAATTGTAATCAAGCGATAATAATTAATCCGCGATACGCTAATGCATACAACTTAAGAGGAATTGCCCATGCGGAGAAAGGATTTTTGGATAATGCTATTTTAGATTTTGGCAATGCAATTTTGAATCGATCAAATTCTTTTAAGGCGTATTTTAATCGCGGAATAATTTACAAAAAGAAAGGTGATTCATTGAAATCAAACATTGATATTAATAAAACAATTGAAATTTTAGATTCAATATTATTAAAAACACCATTTGATGAAGAAGCTTTAGCAATTCGAGGTGATGCACTTTCACTTGCTGATCGTAACTTAAAAGCAAAAGAAGATTATAAAAAAGCAAAAGATATTTATGACAATAAATCGGCAGACGACAAAGATTTAAATTATGAAGACAGAATTAATGATGGTTTATT
>CAYGFI010000248.1:0-4164 GCA_964349045.1 uncultured Chitinophaga sp. | reverse complement strand
ATCTGATATTTGTTTGGTGGATTGTTGTGTCGATGTTGAAGTATAAAATAAATAACCGCTAATATAGATGTCATTATTTTGACTTCTCATTTTGAGTTTCGCAGATTCCTATTTAATAGATTCTGTATCCCTTCAGCCGGATAGTAAATAATCCCACTAATTTTTGAAAATGGAATTTCCCCTTTGATCCTCATTGTTTGAAGCGTGCTTGAACTTACACCCAATAACTTCCTGACATCCTGACTTCTGAGCCACTTTTTTACCACAGCGGGTGATGAAAGTGAGGCTTCCCTGACAGCCTGAATTATTTCCGTTTTCATTCTTTCAAGATCACTTAATGTTGCAATTGTTTCTCCCATGATTCCCTGGTATAAACTTGTAATATATAATCCATAATACGGCTGTTGTATCCAATCTTAACCGGAACACAGCTTACTATGTGGTTTTTAGAATTGAACAAATTTTTTCAAACCTAATGGTGATTTCAATTGTCATTATTGCCCAGATTTGATTGACTAAACTCTTGTATGCTCCGTCTTAACAAATACGCCAATTTATCGAGCTCAATTTTATTATTTGCTACAAATGCCTTCCTTATATGGGCTGCGATGCAAGATAAATTACTAATAGCGATTTCTGCATTTTTAACAAGGTTCTAAACTGATACCACCCACCGGTTAAAAACGTTACCACCTGATTTCACTTTCCGAATAAAACGGTAATCTTTCGTATTTTGAAAGATTACCAGAATGAAATACACCTTTACCTGCCTTCATTGCGGAGGAACTTTTCAATGTAATCCATGAGTAAAAAATCAACAATATTTCAAGGATGCGGAATGCCGCCGGGCAAGTCGGAGAGCTTGGAAGCATAAGAACTACGCTGCAGAAACCGGATGTCTTGACCACTTTTGGCCGGTTAGATTACAATTAAGTTTCATAGCTTAGCAACAGGGACTTAACTCCAGCTATAAATGCTCAATTTACACTGGCTAAAAGTGGTCAAGGTCACTGGTTTTTCAAGTCCTAACAAAAACGTTTGAAAAAAGCTCCTGTCGACAGGAACCTTGATCAAAACAGAACAATTCTCAGCCGGATAATCGGAACTAAAACGGAAATTATTGTTAGCCGGGATTATCTACTCGGTGCCGGATTTTGTTTCTGCTAATATTCATTCCTTAAAGAAGTAGATGGAGTTATCCCTTCACCAAAGGATGATATAGAGGGGTTAATCCTGACTATGCTGACCCCCTAAATCCGGACAGAAAATTAAAGAAAATAGCCACTATTTTCCGATAATTTCCCTGCCAATCCGGCAAATATTGACCCCTCTGACAAAGCAAAAGAGATATTTTTTTATTTTTTTTCGGTTTTCTCAACGCCGCCGCCGATAATATTTCGGAGCATGTTGCCCCCCTTTTGGAAAAACCAATACGCTAACACCTGTCTTTCCTATTATCCTGGTAATAGGAATATCAATAAGTTACAAAATCTAAGCCTCTGGATAATTTGAATGTCAATAAGTTATGAAAACCAAAAAACAATTACTTAACCCGGATGTTCTGACCACATTTAGCCTGTAGAATATTGAAAAGTTTTTTAATCAATGAGAGATTATATAATGGTGGGCGAATTAAAACTATTATCCTGCCAGCATAGCTGATAGCGATCAATAGATCCCGACGGATATCTATTATGATTTTCAATGTATATAGAGAAATCAACCATGGCGAACTAGCTATAAAATACAAATGCATTCTTTTCGATAATATAATTGATCATCCTTGCGATTTTATATATAATATAGCGAAATGGTACAAGGAAATTTATGTATATAAATTGATGTCGGTTAAAGTAAATTTCTATTTAATAATTACTTCTTTATTTGATCAATATTTTTTCTTATTAAGGATTTTATAAGAACTACATTCACATTTGCTAAAAAACCTGCATCTTAATTTTCCGTTTACAAAATCCTTCTCTTATGAAAGTAATTCCAGTTTCGTTGAAAATTTAAATTTATCCTTGTGTATTTTACCTGACATTCTGGCGTATATAATTAGAAACTATGAGTATAAATTGCATCAAAGTACTTTTTATTCCTGGGAGTAATACTGGAAAAATGAATTACAGTGAAATGAACAACCTCGTAGCAGGGCTGCCGAGGTATCAAAACAAAACTAGCTCTTATATATTCGAAGCGAGCTTCGGGGAACTGACCCCTTAGTGATTAGAAAGGTACAATACAAAGTATTTCAGGTTATATTGGAGGAAAATATAATATTCAAAATGTTTACGAATTGTTTACGAAATAAAAAATCGCTTACTGATTTTAATCATGTAAGCGATTGATTTTCAGTGTAGCGAGAGGGAGAGTTGAACTCCCGACCTCATGATTATGAATCATACGCTCTAACCAGCTGAGCTACCTCGCCATTCGAAGCTTTAGCGAAGAATGGCCTCGCCGTTTCGGGTTGCAAATATAAAAACTTTTATTCTTATCTGTTGCATTTTAAGGAAATATCCTTTAAAAGTGTACATGCTTAATGGCAAGAACCCGTACATCACTATTTGCTAAAAACCTGGGCACTGCCAATTGTGAGAAAGTGCGCATTTTTATTTGCCGGTTAATGTGGGATTTCACCTTACCTACCCGACTCTTATTCAGCATTAATAATCCGTCTGTTTGTCTGCACGTTTGTAGTGAAGTTGAACTAAGCCTTTGTCAAATTGCTTTACTGAAACGAGTTCCAATTTTTGTTCAGGTCGTCCGTCTTTGAAGAGTTTTGTCCCGTTACCAACTAAGATTGGAATAACCGAAATAATAAATTCGTCAATTAAACTTTCCTTTAAAAGTATATTTACTATTTCCGCTCCCCCATCAATGAAAATGTTTTTTCCCTGCTCGCTTTTCAGTCTTAAAATAATGTTTTTCAAGTTACCTGTATAAAAATTTGTCCTACCAATACCTGTTCTTTCTTTTCTTGTTATGATAAAGGAATTTTTGTCAGCGTGAGGAAATTCAGGAACCTGGGTCATTACCCAATCATAAGTCTTTCTACCCAGTATTACCGTGTCCACCGATTTTACAAAGTCTGCATAACCATAGTCCTCACCATCCTGCCGGACGATTGACAAGAAACTCAAATCGTCATTGGGTTTGGCTATATAACCGTCTAAACTTGTTGCAATATATAATATTACTTTTCTGTCCATTATCATTTTTATCCCTATCTAACTCGATTTGAGCAGACATTTTTCAGGACGACACAGACATTGCAGACCGCTCAGAGTTCTTTCACCCGAACAGTAAAGATCCTGTTTGCGTGTAGGTGCTGATAGCGCTATGTGCCTTGTCTTGATTTCTCAACCGTGAGACGAAGATGTCTGCCAAGTCCTTCCCGAATTATTCTTGTTAAAGTTGAGAGTCTGATGTCTGACGCATCATTTTCGATTCGTGAAATGTAAGTCTTTGTTGTTCCGCATTTTTCAGCAAGTTGTTCCTGAGTCATTCCTTGCTCTTTACGCAACTCCTGCAGCATCACACCAAGTTTGAACGATTCAAAACCTGATTCAAATTCTTCTCGTTCTTTTGTTCCCCTTTTTCCATATTGTTTATCCAAATGATCAACAAAAGAAATCAGGTTGCTATTTTCCTTTTTTTTCATCGTAGTACTGTTTTTTTAATTTTTCTGCCAGTTCAATTTCACCCTTTGGAGTTTTCTGAGATTTCTTTTGAAAACCGTTTATAAGAACTATAAGTTTCCCTTTATCAAAAAAACTGACTTCCGCAAACCGACGAACCGCCTACATTGAGCCTGGCTGTTATTTCGCGGCTGGCGTTATTCATTTAAATTCTCTTTTTTCAATTTTGCTGAAAAAGTTATAAATATCTCCCGCTAATACTTCAGGTTTTTCCATAACAGGAAAGTGTCCGCCTTCAGGAAAATCTGACCAATATTGAATATTAAATCCTCTTTCATAAAACCCAATCCAGCTCCAAAAGTCCATTCCGAACCCTCAATTTCATCCGGCCATCTGGTATTTGTTATTCTCAACTTTAAGTCATCAAGAATATTTTGTTCAATGTAAACTTGAAAATTCTTTATCATGCGTATCCCCTCTACCAACCCCGTCTTTATAAGCTGAAGTTGTGTGCGTAGAT
>CAYGFI010000247.1:0-5581 GCA_964349045.1 uncultured Chitinophaga sp. | reverse complement strand
ATTTATAACAAGAAAAACTAAAAAGCAAATTTTTTTATAAATTCTTAAAAGATCAGAATTCGGAAGATGGAACCCGGAAGCTACCAGGAACCAATTCTGAATTCCGAATTCTACCTTCTAAATTCAAAAATGGACCGTAACATCGTACACATGGATCTCGACACATTTTTCGTGTCGGTGGAGAGGCTGCAGAACAGCAAGCTGAAGGGGATTCCGGTGATTATCGGGGGTGGTTCCGACCGTGGAGTGGTGGCGAGTTGCAGCTACGAAGCTCGTTCGTTCGGGGTTCACTCGGCCATGCCCATGAAGCTGGCGCGGAGTCTTTGCAGTGAGGCTGTGGTTATCCGGGGCGACATGGAACTTTACAGCAAGTATTCGGGTATGGTTACCGATATTATAGCTGAGAATGCACCGGTTTATGAGAAAGCTTCGATCGATGAGCATTACATCGACATCACGGGCATGGACCGGTTTTTTGGCTCGTATAAATGGACGCATGAACTCAGGCAGAGGATTATCCGTGAAACGGGGCTTCCTATTTCCTGCGGACTCTCGGTAAACAAAACGGTTTCAAAAATTGCCACGGGGGAGGCAAAGCCTAACGGGGAAAGAGAGGTCGGAAGTCAGTTAATAAAACCTTTCCTCTCCCCTTTGTCGATCCGTAAGATCCCGATGGTGGGACAACAAACCTATCATCTGCTGCGGTCGATGGGTATCGTCACCATCGGCACCCTGAGTGAAATTCCGCAAGAGATGATGGAGAAAGTTCTGGGTAAAAACGGCATTGAGATATGGAAAAAAGCCAATGGTATTGACCATACTCCCGTGGTGCAATATTCGGAACGGAAATCGATCAGCGCCGAGCGCACGTTTGAGAAAGACAGCACAAATGTGACACGTATGCGGGAGTTGCTGGCTGTGATGGTTGAGAAATTATGTTATGAGCTACGAAGCAAACAGCGGCTCACCTCCTGCATCACGGTAAAGATACGCTATTCGAACTTTGATACCCACACCCTGCAGAAACGGATACCGTACACCTCTTTTGATCATGTGCTTATCCCGATGGCCAAAGAGCTTTTTGAGAAGATTTACCAGCGGCGCATGCTGATACGGCTGATTGGTGTGAGGTTCAGTCACCTGGTACAGGGAACGCAGCAACTCAATATGTTCGAGGATACGCCGGAGATGGTGAATTTGTACCTGGCGGTGGATAAGATGAGGAACCGTTATGGGAAGGATGCGGTAGGAAGGGCGGTGGGGATGAAGGAAGAAGGTAGAATTCAGAATTTAGAAGGTAGAATTTAGAAGGTAGAATTTAGAATTAAGAAAAATCAATTCTAAATTCTAAATTCTGAATTCTAAATTTATTACATCATGTACCTGAACAATCATTCATATTATAGTTTAAGATATGGCACCATGGACCTGGAGAAGCTCATTGAGCAGGCTCTGAAAAACGGGGTCAGGGCCATGGCATTGACGGATATCAACAATACCATGGGAATGATGGATTTCGTGAAGATATGCCTGGAAAACGGTATTTATCCCATAGCGGGAATTGAGTTCCGTGATGGCGACAGGTATTTGTACACCGGTCTGGCACGAAACAACCAGGGGTTCCAGGCTTTGAACGAATTTTTATCCCTCTGTAATGAAAAAAAAGAAGACCTGCCGGTGAGGGCGCCAAAGCTTGATGATGTATGGTTTGTTTATTCGTGGGAGAACAGGCCGGAAAACCTTCATGAGAATGAGCTGATAGGTGTAAAAGCATCGGATATTAAAAGACTACATTCCTCTCCCCTTCGCAATGCCCAGCATAAGCTTATTATATGGCACCCGGTAAGTTTCTCCCACAGGGATGAGTTTGAAATTCACCGCCACCTGCGGGCCATAGAGCACAACACCCTGCTAAACAAGCTGGAACCGGTGAACCTGGCTTCGGAACGGGAGATCATGGTACCGGTTGACCTGCTGCTGATTGCATATGAAGATTACCCTGGAATTATAAGAAATACGGAGAATCTCATTGCAGATTGCCGTATCTCGTTTGATTTCAATTCTGTTAAAAACAAACAATGCTTTACCACCAGTCGCTATGATGATAAGATACTTCTGGAGAAACTTGCGATGGAAGGAATGGAATACCGTTATGGCAAGCGTAACAAAGAGGCGCTGAAGCGTGTGGAACATGAACTGGAGATCATCGACAGGCTGGGTTTTTCGTCGTATTTCCTGATCACCTGGGATATGATCCGGTATTCCATGAGCCGGGGTTATTACCACGTGGGCCGGGGAAGCGGCGCCAATTCGGTTGTGGCGTATTGCCTGAAAATCACCAATGTCGATCCTATAGAACTCGACCTGTATTTCGAACGTTTTATTAACCCGAAGCGTACGAGTCCGCCGGATTTCGACATCGACTATTCATGGAAAGAGCGCGACGATGTAATCGATTACGTTTTTAAGCGTTATGGGAAAAAGCACACTGCCCTTATCGGTACTATATCTACATTCCGGGGGAGATCGATTTTCAGGGAGTTGGGAAAGGTTTATGGCTTACCCAAAGAAGAGATTGACAGGCTGGTTGACGAACCCTCCCATCCTATGAACCAGAACCAGATCACGGAGCAGATATTTCGCGTTGGCAGTATGATTGCCGATTTCCCGAATATGCGCAGCATTCATGCCGGGGGTGTTTTGATATCGGAAGAGCCGATAACCCTGTACACCGCACTCGACATGCCCCCTAAAGGATTGCCCACCACGCAGTGGGACATGTACGTAGCGGAAGAGATAGGTTTTGAGAAGCTGGATATACTCAGTCAGCGTGGGATCGGGCATATACGCGATGCGGTTGAGATCATTGCCCGTAACCGCGGAATCGATGTGGATGCACATAAGGTCAGTGATTTCAAGACCGATCCGCAGGTGCTCCGGCAACTGGAGGATGGTGAGACGAACGGATGTTTTTATATCGAGAGTCCCGCCATGCGCGGCCTGTTGAAAAAGCTTCGCTGTAACAATTATATCAGCCTGGTGGCAGCCAGTTCGATTATTCGTCCGGGTGTGGCGCGTTCGGGGATGATGAAAGAGTACATTAAAAGATTCCATAATCCCGGAGGTTTCGAATATTTACATCCCGTGATGAAAGAGCAATTGCAGGAAACTTATGGGGTGATGGTGTACCAGGAGGATGTGATCAAGGTTTGTCATCATTTCGCGGGATTGGATCTCGCGGATGCCGATGTGCTGCGCCGGGCCATGAGCGGGAAGTTCCGTTCAAAGAAGGAATTTGAGAGGATCACGCTGCGCTTCCATGATAACTGCAGGCAAAAGGGATATCCCGACGAGATTACCAATGAAGTATGGAGGCAGATCAGCTCCTTTGCCGGTTATTCGTTTTCGAAGGCACATTCCGCGTCGTACGCTGTGGAGAGCTTCCAGAGTTTGTATTTAAAGGCCCATTTCCCGCAGGAGTTTATGGTGGCTGTGATCAATAATTTCGGGGGATTTTACCGAAGCTGGGTTTACGTGAATGAGGCCAGGCGATGCGGAGCCAATATTCTCCTCCCCTGTATAAATACCGGTGAGCAATTTACCTGTATCCGGGGAAATGATATAATCCTGGGTTTTGTTCATGTGCAGAATCTGGAAGACAAGCTGGTGCAGGCTATACTTGAAGAGAGAGACAGGAACGGACCCTACCTGGATATCGAAGATTTTGCGCGGAGGGTGAGAATTGGCAAAGAGCAGATGGTTATCCTGATCCGTATTGACGCGTTCCGGTTTACCGGGAAAACAAAAAAGCAACTCCTGTGGGAGGCACACATGCTGCTGGGAGAAAGCAAAAAAACCGAACCCGGAAAATCTTTGTTTGAGTCTAAACCCAAGAAGTTCGTCCTCCCCGACCTTGAGCAGAGCCGGCTGGAAGATGCCTATGACGAGATCGATCTGCTGGGTTTCCCTGTAACCATGAGCCGTTTCGATCTGCTGCAGACGAAATTCAGGGGAGAAATTATGGCCAGGGATATGATGAAAAACCTGGGAAAAAAGGTAAGGATGGTTGGTGACCTTACTTCACTGAAGAATGTAATTACCATAAAAAAAGAATGGATGCACTTCGGCGCTTTCGTGGATGCCGAAGGGGAGTTTTTTGATGTGGTGAATTTCCCGGTTACGCTGAAGAAATATCCCTACAAAGGTTACGGGGTTTATCTGATCCTGGGCAAGGTGGTTGAAGAGTTTGGGTTTCCGAGTATCGAGGTGGAGAAGATGGCGAAGCTGGGGGTTATGGGGGATACGAGGTATTGACCTGCCTTCAAGAATGTTTATTGGCATTATTCTGTTATGCAATTTCAAAATTATGTCGATGTAATTTCAAAATTTGTGATTTTGATCCAAATTATTGTACTAAGAATAATTTTAAGGTTTTTAATGAATGACCAGATCTGATTTGGCAGAAATATATTCCATTATGCACAGGTTGTTCAAAATTGTCTCTGCCATTCCAAGTAACCCGATAGGTTCCTGCAGATTGATATCCGCTTACTATCGTTTTAATTTCCATTCCGGATAAATCGTATATTTTCAAATCTATTTCAAGAGATTTTTTTAGAACAAATATTATTGTTGTTGAAGTTTGAAATGGATTAGGATAATTCTGATTTAGAAAAAATGCCTCTGATAAATCCTCCGAAGCCTGGCATTGACTATAAGCCGCGGAGGTAATTAAAAAGGGATTTCTTTTTGAATTGAGGATGTTATAAAATCTTCGTTCCAGACCCAAATCCTGACTTTAGCCAAACCGGGATTATCAGTAGAATCAGCATATTTATTAAATGATAATATCATATTTCCCGATTCCGAAACAACTCCCAACCCTGAAGCATATTGCCGGTATTTTAAATGTTGAGAACCTTGATCTGTTGCATTGACTATTACATTAACAGTCTTATTCCAATTTTCAGGTAATTCAGAAATAATCTGAACGGATGCAATTTCTGGAGCTGGTATTTTACTTATATTATCGACCTTTTCACTTGCAACAATTAAGGAATCAACTTTTCTTGCCAGCCATTCAGTGGTTGTGGCATCATAAGACGAATTGTTGATATCCGGAGTAATTGATACAAATGCATTATTTCTGATGAATTCAACGGCTCCAACAGAAAGCTGGTAAAAGCAATTGTCACCGATTGGTCCTTTTGCCAAAGGGGAGTCTATTATATTATACATGTAAAGGTTAGACATATCCAGCCTTTCAACCATTGTTAATTCAGCATCTTCAATTGATTTAAAAATACGATAGTCAATAGTCCAATTTTCCAATATAGCAGTTGATATTATTTGTTTTATAGCCTCCAAGGGAAATTTAGCAAGAAAGCCAACCCTTTCATCGACATCAAAAAATTTATATTCCCTAACCTGACCAACTCCGTATTCAGTAAAACCATAGCGAACATGAATACTTTTTGGTTGAAAAGCTACGTTTCCAATTGCCTGTAAATAATTAGTATCAATTATTTAAAGTACTACCCGTTCTTAATACCACTGGTTTGTTTTTCTTAATTGTAAATTA
>CAYGFI010000246.1:0-5585 GCA_964349045.1 uncultured Chitinophaga sp. | reverse complement strand
CATAACTTTGTTATTCTAAATACAACAATATGAAGTTAGATAACTTAACTGCAATTTCCCCGGTTGACGGTAGGTACAGATCTAAAACAGAAGAACTTTCTAAGTATTTTTCGGAATTTGGACTTATTCGTTACCGTATCTGGGTAGAGATTGAATATTTTATTCGTCTGATTGAGTCGGGAGTAACCGGCCTGAAAAACCCCGGAAATTCTATATACCAGTCACTAAGAGAGGTCCATGATGGTTTTTCACATGAAGATGCCCGGAGAATAAAGGAGATTGAAAAAATCACCAATCATGATGTAAAGGCAGTTGAATATTTTCTGAAAGAAAAATTTGATTTACTGGGTTTACAGGATTACAAGGAGTTTATTCATTTCGGTCTTACCTCCCAGGATATCAATAATACAGCAGTTCCTGCATCCATCAGGGATGCTTTGGAAGAGGTATATTTTTTGCGCCTGGAAGCAGTTGTAGCAAAAATCGACGAAATGTCATCTGCCTGGAAGGATGTTCCCATGCTTGCCAGAACTCACGGACAGCCGGCATCTCCCACAAGATTGGGGAAAGAATTAAGGGTATTCTCCGAACGTCTTAAAAAGCAGTTGGTACAGGCTCGCGATATCCCGTTTTCAGCTAAATTCGGTGGAGCCACAGGAAATTTAAACGCGCATTTTGTTGCATATCCCGGTTACGACTGGATAAAATTCAGCAATCATTTTGTGAATAAAGTTTTGAGGCTCGATCGCTCGCAAACCACCACCCAGATTGAACATTACGATAACATGGCCGCCCTCTGTGATGCCCTGTCGCGCATCAATACAATTTTGCTCGATTTCAGCAAAGATATGTGGACGTATATCTCCATGGATTATTTCAAACAAAAAATCAGGCAGGGAGAAATCGGCTCTTCCGCCATGCCGCATAAAGTTAATCCGATTGACTTTGAAAATGCTGAAGGGAATCTGGGTTTAGCGAATGCGGTATTCCATCATTTTTCATCAAAATTACCTGTTTCAAGATTGCAAAGAGACCTCACAGATTCAACAGTTCTTAGAAATATTGGAGTCCCCCTGGCTCATTCGCTGCTTGCTTTCAAATCCCTTGAAAGAGGAATTGATAAATTGCTGATCAATGAAGTTAAAATTTCTTCTGACCTGGAAAACAACTGGGCAGTTATTGCCGAAGCTATACAGACCATTTTGAGAAGGGAAGGATTTCCAAAACCCTATGAAGCTTTACTGGCTCTTACCCGCACGAATAAAACCATTGACAGGCAGGTAATTCATGACTTTATTGATACGCTGGATGTGAAACCGGCGCTCAGAAAGGAGCTGAAGAATATTTCGCCAAAAAATTTCACGGGATTATAAGATTATCCAATGTTTTTCATTTAGTTTGTGCATTAAACCGTTGAATTCTATTTGAATCAGAAGTTTTATAATGAGAAGTCTCGCGAGAATTATCCGATATCTGATACCATACAAGGGATTAGCATTTCTTAGCATTCTTTTTGTGTTTTTATCAGCATTCTTTTCACTTTTCAGTCTGGCGCTGGTAGCCCCGTTTCTGAAAGTTTTATTTGGAGAAACAGATCTTGTGACCCAACCGGGCGATTTTGCTCTTAATGTTAATGCGCTCATGCATTATTTCAATTATATCCTGAGCCAGATCATCATTGGCAGGGGAAAAGTTCATGCTTTGGTTTTCGTGGGAATCATGGTACTAGGAACCTCTTTGTTTAAAAATCTGTTTTTATATTATTCAAAATTCTTCATGATTCCTATACGTACCGGTATTGTCAGGGAACTCAGGAATAAGATTTTTAAAAAAGTTTTGGTGCTTCCCCTTGGGTTTTTTTCTGAGGAACGAAAAGGAGACATTATGTCACGAATGGCTCAGGATGTCCAGGAAATTGAAGTTTCGGTAGTACGTTCACTTGAAATGGTCTTCCGCGATCCGATTCTTATTATTACCTACCTGGCTGCTCTTTTTTACATGAGTCCGAAACTAAGCTTATTTGTCCTGATCCTTTTACCGGTAAGTGGTGTTATAATTGGCCGCATCGGTAAAACGCTTCGTTCCACTTCTCTTCAGGGGCAAAAGAAGCTGGGCCTGATAATGTCAGTATTTGAAGAAACACTCGGAGGTCTCAGGATTGTCAAGGCATTCAATGCTGAAGAGAAAATGCAGGGTCGGTTTGAAAGCACGAATAATATGTTTACCCGTTTGCAGGAAAAGGTTTTCCGCCGACAACAACTTGCCAGTCCGGTTAGTGAGTTTCTGGGAATTCTGGTTATGGTTATTGTACTTTGGTATGGAGGTGCGATGGTTCTTGGTGTAAACAGTACATTAAGTTCATCCGTACTGATTACCTACCTGGTTGTTTTTTCACAGATCATAAATCCCGCTAAATCAGTAACAACAGCATATTATAATATTTTAAAGGGATTGGCCTCGAGCGACAGGGTAGACCAGGTACTCGATGCTGAAATCTCCATTCTTGAGAGAGTTGATCCGGTTCGCATTAAGGAGTTTAAAAGTTCTATTGAATACCGGAATGTAAATTTTCAATATGAAAGAGATCCGGTATTGCAGGATATTAATATCACAATTGATAAAGGTAAAGCTATCGCCCTCGTTGGACGAAGCGGATCGGGTAAATCGACAATTGTGGATCTTATTCCCCGTTTTATTGACGTTACTTCAGGTGAGGTTCTGATTGACGGGGTAAATGTGAAGGAATTCAAGTTGCATGATTTAAGGAAACTGATGGGGATTGTGAGTCAGCAGTCCATCCTGTTTAATGATACTTTTTTTAACAACATCGCATTTGGGATGAATGATGCGAGGGAGGAAGACGTGATTGCAGCCGCCAAAGTGGCCAATGCTCATGATTTTATAATGGAGACTTCAAATGGATATTATACCAATGTAGGGGAAGGTGGGAGCAAAATGTCCGGCGGACAACGGCAGAGAATCAGCATCGCCAGGGCAGTTTTAAAAAATCCGCCCATCCTGATACTCGATGAAGCAACCTCTTCACTGGATACTGAGTCTGAAAGATTAGTACAGGAAGCAATTCTGAACCTTATGAAAAATCGTACTTCAATTGTGATTGCGCATCGTCTCTCCACGGTTAAGCATTCAGACCTGATAATTGTACTCGATGAAGGTCGGATCGTTGAGGTCGGAAAGCATGATGAATTGCTCGATATAAAAGGCGGAGCTTATAAAAAACTCCATAAATTACAGATGTATTAATTACGGACAACAGAATGAAGATCAGTGGTTTTTCGATGGGGAAAAATGCAGTTAAGCTGTACTATCCGATGAAGCAGGCGGTTATGTCCATTTTACCAATTGTTGATGAGTTTGTTGTGGTACTTGGCAACAGCGATGAGGACGATAAAACAAGGGAACAGATAGTAAGTATTGGCAGCGACAAAATCAGGATCATTGACACCATCTGGGATATTGAAAAGTATCCCCGGGGAATGGAACATGCCCATCAGACAGATATTGCAAAAAGTTATTGTACCGGGGATTGGCTGTTTTATTTACAGTCGGATGAGGTAATCCATGAAATGTACCTTCCGGTTATCCAAAAACGATGTCAGGAACTATTGGATGATAATAAAATTGAAGGACTGGTATTTAATTATATTCACTTTTGGGGAGATTATGAGCATCATCAGGACGGTCATTGCTGGTACCGCAAGGAAATCAGGATCATCAGAAATTTGCCCGAAATTCATTCCTGGGAATCTGCCCAGTCGTTCAGGAAAATTCCACATTTCGACCAGATGAATTACAGGCAGCAGGAAGGCACTTATAAGCTCAAGGTTGCTGATTCAGGGGCTACGGTGTATCATTACGGATGGGTACGCCCTCCCGTACTCATGCAAAAAAAGATTAAGGTATTCAGTATGAACCATCGGGGGAAAGCCTCTGTAGATAAGCAGGTAAGTGAACATTTGTATGATAAGATTTTTGATTATGGCAATTTATCTCTGCTGACCCGGTTTGAAGGGAGCCACCCCGCTGTAATGAAAGAATGGATCGATCAGTTTAACTGGAAACATCAACTGCGCTATGAGGGACAGCGCAACACAAGTAATCCCATCCGGAACAAACATGAAAAGGTAAAATACCGCGTAGTGAGCTGGATAGAGAAGTACCTGTTGTTCGGCATGAGGCTGGGAGAGTTCCGGAATTATATTTTAATAAAAAGGTAATTTCAGGACATGGGAAGATTTCTAAATAGTTCCTGAACTATTTATTGCTGATGTTTTTATCAACGAGGTTAATTATTGATCTGACCGATTCATAACTATGCAGATTATCAACCGGTGTATTAATGCAATAATCAACAAGCCGGTTAATTGTTGAAGTGGCAACATGCATTCGGGTATCAGAGGATGCGTAATAGATAAATACTTCGTCTTTTTCGTTTCTGATCCAGCCATTGGTAAATAGTACATTGGATACATCACCAATCCGTTCCTCATTTTCAGGGGCCATAAAGTGTCCGCCCGGAGCAGCAATTACTTTCCAGGGTTCTTTCAGGTCGGTCATAAACATATAAAGTACATATCTTAAACCCGCGGCACAACCACGAACCCCATGGGCAAGGTGTAGCCATCCTTTATCGGTTTTAAGAGGAGCCGGACCCTGTCCGTTTTTTACTTCTTTGATGGTATGATAAAGCCTGGGTTCAATAATAATTTCATCTTTCACCTCAGCTTTTTCCATCTTGTCGATTAGCGCCCAGCCAATTCCTCCCCCGGAACCTGTATCGATAAATCCATCCTGGGGACGGGTATATAATGCATATTTCCCGTTAATGAATTCAGGATGCAAAACTACATTACGTTGCTGGCTTTTCGACTTTAAATCTGGCAGACGTTCCCATTTCATAAGGTCTTTAGTACGTACTATACCTGCTTTGGCAATAGCCGATGATAAATCCCCTGCAGGAGCATCCGGATCTTTTTGTTCGGAACAGAAAATTCCATATATCCAGCCATCCTCATGTTGCGTGAGACGCATGTCGTACACATTGGTTTCTTTTTTATCGACAACCGGAAGCGAAACAGGGTAATCCCGGAAACGCCATTCATTAATCCCATCGGGACTTTCGGCAACAGCAAAAAATGATTTCCTGTCCCAGCCTTCAACACGAACCACCATGAGGTACTTTCCATGGAACAAAATCGCCCCTGAATTAAATGTGGCATTTATTCCAATACGCTGCAGAAGCATTGGATTAGTTTCGTTGTTTAAATCATAACGCCAGAATATGGGCGCATGATAATTTGTCAGAACAGGATGCTTATATTTCTCATAGATACCGTTGTATTCCGGTAACTTTTCATTCTTTCTTAAAATAAGCTCTTCATAAGAATTGTTTAATTCCTTGAGCTTTTTTTCAAATGTTTTTTTATCCATAATGTTTTTTTCCTCCACAGCAAATCTAATAAATTTCCATAAATTGATTGTCAACTGTTTATCTGTCATAATTAATTCTTTATCTTGTGTTCACTTTTTTGTTTTTCGAAATATTTTATAATTTAATCCTATGT
>CAYGFI010000245.1:0-5654 GCA_964349045.1 uncultured Chitinophaga sp. | reverse complement strand
CCTCCGTTACCTCGTTACCTCCGTTACCTCGTTACCTCGTTACCTCCGTTACCTCCGTTACCTTTGTTACCATGTCACCCCTTAACTCCGTCACCCCTTAACTCCGTCACCCCTTAACTCCGTCACCCCGTCACGATTTCCCCAAACACTCCTTCAACGCATCCTTCCAATGCCTGATGTTAATCCCAAAAGTATCTCTGATTTTCTTCTTATTCAAAACACTATACTGCGGACGGGGAGCGGGAAGGAGATATTCATATGTTTCGATGGGTAGTACCCTTGTTTTCAATCCGGCGAGATCAATAATTTCTTTTGCGAAATCGTACCAGCTTGCCACACCCTCGTTAGAATAATGATAAACTCCCGGAATGAACAGTGAATAATCTTCCGAAGTAATTTTAACTATCTGCACTATTGCCTCTGCCAGATCGCCCGCGAAAGTCGGAGTGCCAACCTGATCAAAAATTATCCTGATCTCTTCTTTTTCTTTTCCAAGCCGGAGTACAGTTTTCATGAAATTGTGTCCGTAGTTGGAATACAACCAGGAGGTACGGATAATGATCGCTGAGGGTGAATTGACCAGGTAAATTTCTCCCTTGAGCTTACTAAGTCCATAAACAGAATCAGGATCGGGAATGTCGCTCTCTTTGTATGGCAGATAACTTTTTCCATTGAAAACATAGTCGGTTGAAATGTGAATTAATTTTGCATCAATTTGACTCGTGGCTTTCAGGAGATTTTTTACAGCTTCTGCATTTAAGAGGAAGGCCTTTTCCCTATCAGTCTCAGCTTTGTCGACCAGGGTAAATGCAGCGCAGTTTATTATAAAATCAGGATGGGTTTCCTTAACATAAAGATTCAGTGAAACAGAGTCGAGAATATCGAGTTCTTCAATATCTGTAAAATCAAAGCTGAATTCCGGGAAATCAACAGCAAGCTCCCGAAATGAAGATCCCAACTGCCCTTTTGCTCCGCAAATTAAAATGTTTTTCATTACATATGGTTCTGAATATTTCTTTTTTCAGTCTTCAAAAATAAAGTTATGATCGGCGTTTTCAAATACGGGTTGTTTCAAATCTTTGGCAGAGATGATTTCCTTGCCTTTCTCAATTTTCCAGTCGATTTTTAAAAGCGGATCCATGCATTGTATTCCTGCTTCAGAAGCCGGATTGTAATATACATCGCATTTGTAAAGTACCACTGCCGTTTCGCTTAACACTGAAAATCCATGTGCAAAACCTTTTGGAATAAAAAGCTGGAATTTGTTTTCAGAGTTTAATTCTAATCCGAACCAGGAGCCATACATTGGTGATCCTTTCCTGATGTCAAGCGCCACATCGAATATTTTGCCTTCCAGAACCCGTACCAGTTTTGACTGGGCAAAAGGATTTTTCTGGTAATGCAATCCCCTTATAACACCATATTGGGATTTCGACTGGTTGTCCTGCAAAAACTCCATGCTGATTCCTGCTGCCAGCATTTTCTCTTTATTAAAACTCTCGTAAAAATATCCGCGACTGTCTTCTATGACCTTCGGTTCCAGAATTAGCAGCCCCGGGATATGTGTTTTTTTTCCTGTCATGTGTAAATCTATATTGAATATTCAATGTACATTAATTTCGCGACGATTGACGCGTAACTCCGTAACTCCGTAACCCCGTAACCTCGTAACTCCGTAACCCCGTAACCTCGTAACTCCGTAACTCCGTAACCCCGTAACCTCGTAACTCCGTAACTCCGTAACTCCGTAACCCCGTAACCTCGTAACTCCGTAACTCCGTAACCTCGTAACTCCGTAACCTCGTAACTCCGTAACTCTAATCATTAAACGTCAAAATCTTCTCATTCGCAATACTCCAAAGGTACTCCCCATATTGACTTTTCCCCATCTCTTTTGCCAGTTTAAGTAGTTGAGTTTTTTCAATAAACCCTCTTTTAAATGCAATTTCTTCGATGCAGGATATTTTCAATCCCTGTCGCTTTTCAATGGTGTAAATATAATTAGATGCCTGAAGCAGACTGTCCTGCGTACCGGTGTCGAGCCACGCCATTCCCCGGCCCATTAATTTTACATGCAGACTTCCTTCCCGGAGATAAAGTTTATTTAGATCAGTAATCTCCAGCTCACCCCTGGGAGAGGGTTTAAGTGATTTAGCTTTTTTAACAACGGTGTTGTCATAAAAATAGAGTCCTGTTACGGCATAATTAGATTTTGGTTCAGAGGGTTTTTCTTCCAGGCTCAAAACATTTCCTTTTTCATCGAATTCTGCAACACCGTATCTTTCAGGATCGGTAACGTAATAGCCAAATACCACAGCTCCACTTGTTATTTTTGAAGTTTCAAGAAGCGTCTTTCCAAAACCATGACCATAGAAAATATTATCTCCAAGTATAAGGCAAACGGGTGATTTTCCCACAAATTCCTCTCCGATAATAAATGCCTGTGCCAGTCCGTCGGGGGAGGGCTGTTCAGCATAGCTCAGTTTCAATCCAAGCTGGTTTCCGTTACCCAGTAAATCCTGGTATAAGGGCAGATCCTTAGGAGTTGAAATGATAAGAATCTCTTTTATACCGGAAAGCATTAATACGGAAAGGGGATAATAGATCATTGGTTTATCGTAAACCGGGATGATCTGTTTGGAAATACTTTTGGTGATGGGATACAAACGGGTTCCGGATCCGCCGGCGAGGATAATACCTTTCATATTGTTTATTTTTACATTAGGCACTTTTAAAATACTCTATCGTCTTTGCAAGTCCTTCTTCAAGCTGAACTTTTGGCTTCCATCCCCCGAGAATGTTATTAGCCTTATCGATAACAGGTCTTCGTTGAAGGGGATCGTCTTCAGGAAGTGACGTGAAAACTATTTCAGAGGAGGACCCGGTCATTTTAATAATCATCCTGGCAAGCTGCAAAATCGTAAATTCTCCCGGATTCCCGATATTCACAGGACCGATTATGTCATCTGCAGTCTGCATCATCCTGACCATCCCTTCCACCAGATCATCAACATACTGAAAGCTGCGTGTCTGACTTCCATCCCCGTATATGGTAATCGGTTTATTTTGCAAAGACTGAACGATGAAATTGGACACAACCCTGCCATCGTTAGGATGCATGCGGGGTCCGTAAGTATTGAATATTCTTACAATCTTTATTTTAACTTTGTTTTGATTATGGTAATCCATAAAAAGTGTTTCAGCACATCGTTTTCCTTCATCGTAGCATGAACGGGGTCCGATCGGATTCACATTTCCCCAGTATTCTTCGGGCTGGGGATGAATTTTCGGGTCACCATAAACTTCACTTGTTGAGGCTTGCAGGATCTTAGCTTTCACCCGTTTAGCAAGTCCCAGCATATTGATGGCTCCCATTACAGAAGTTTTAATGGTTTTAATGGGATTAAACTGGTAATGAATCGGGGAAGCAGGACAAGCCAGGTTATAAATTTCGTCTACTTCCGCATAAAAAGGCATAGTCACATCCGACCGCACAAGTTCAAAGTAAGGATGGTGCAGAAGATGAACGATGTTTTTTCGGGTACCTGTGAAATAATTATCCAGGCAAATAACCTCATTCTCTTCATTTATAAGCCTTTCGCAGAGGTGAGAGCCAATAAATCCGGCCCCTCCGGTTACAAGTATTCTTTTCATGAAATTTCAGACTTAATAGTTGCACGACCAATACTATAATAGGTGTACCCAAATTCCTTCATCTCAGTTGTATCATATATATTCCTGCCATCAAAAATAACTTTATTCATCAGCAGTTTTTCCATTACCTTATAGTTAGGGACTCTGAATTCGGGCCATTCGGTTACAATTGCCAAAGCATCAGCATCTATGAGGGCTTCATACATATCTTTTGAATAAGTAATGCGGTCTCCGATATAATGTTTGGCTTCTTCCATCGCAACCGGATCATAGGCTTTAACCTTGGCTCCGGCTTCGAGTAACTGTTTAATTATAACGAGGGAGGGAGCTTCACGCATGTCATCAGTTTGTGGTTTGAAACTAAGTCCCCACAAAGCAAAGGTTTTTCCTTTCAGGTTTTTTCCAAAATGGTTGAAAATCTTGGTGGTGAGAACCTGCTTTTGTCTTTCATTTACGTTTTCAACCGCTTTTAAAATTTCAAGGGAATAATGATTCTCCTGTGATGTACGGATCAGAGCTTTCACATCCTTGGGAAAGCAACTCCCTCCATAACCCACGCCAGGATAAATAAATTTGTTTCCGATTCGACTGTCGCTTCCGATGCCTTTTCTTACCATATTTACATCTGCCCCGACAATTTCACAAAGGTTGGCAATATCGTTCATAAAGCTGATTTTCGTTGCCAGCATTGCATTTGCTGTGTATTTTGTCATTTCAGCAGATGGAATATCCATAAACAGCAAGGGGTGACCGTTAAGCAAAAATGGTTTATAAAGTCGCTGCATGATCTTTTCAGCCCGCTCAGAGGCAACACCTACAACAATACGGTCGGGTTTCAGAAAATCTGTTATGGCAGCCCCCTCTTTTAGAAATTCAGGATTGGAGGCAACATCAAATTCCAAAGCTGAGTTTCTTTTTACCAGTTCAGCCTGCACTGCATCTTTTACTTTTTTAGCCGTACCAATGGGAACTGTACTTTTATTTACAACCACCAGGTAGTTTTGCATGTATTTGCCTATATCATGGGCAACGGCAAGGACGTATTTCATATCAGCGCTGCCATCTTCATCAGGTGGAGTGCCAACTGCAATAAAAACTGCATCGCAATCCAAAATGCTTGCTTTTAGATCCGTACTGAAAAATAAACGATTTTTGGAAACATTATTTTCAATCATGGTCTCAAGACCAGGTTCAAAGATAGGAACAATTCCCTGCCTGAGTTTATTGATTTTCACTTCATCAATATCCACACAGGTAACTGTGATGCCGGTTTCAGCAAAGCAAGTTCCTGAAACCAGACCAACGTACCCCGTACCGATTATAGCAATTTTCATTTAAGAGTTATTTATTTTGAGAATTCAAATTTAACGTATTTAATGATTACAGAAGGCCGGTAGAACATGTTTTTCAATTTTTTCAGATCCCGGTCTCATAAACCATTACAAAATCCCTTGATAAAGGAAATAAAATTACCACATTATACAGGTAATTTGAAAACGGTAGCATTAAATCATGTCAGAAAGCCCTGTAATATAATTTATTGTTTATGATTTTTGCTAATTTAAAAAAGAAAATCTTACCTTTGCCGCTCGAAAAATCAACATAATGTCTAACTTATTTATTAAAATTTTATTATCTAAATGACTGAAAAATTAAAAGATGTTTCTCGGAAGAAGGTGGTAACTAAAGAGAAAGTTGAAAAAATTGAAGTTGAACAAACTGAAAAAAATGAAGTTGAGTTCAAAGCTGAACCAACTGAAGAACAGAACGATGTAAGTATGGAACCGGTTGAACCGGTTGCTGAAGAAGCCCCGGAAGTAGTTGCTGAAGAAACGCCGGAATTAGTTGCAGAAGAAACCCCGGAAATAGTTGTTGAAGAAACCCCGGAAGTGGTTGTTGAAGAAGCCCCGGAAGTGGTTGTTGAAGAAACTCCGGAAGTGGTTGCTGAAGAAACTCCGGAAGTGGTTGCTGAAGAAACTCCGGAAGTGGTTGCTGAAGAA
>CAYGFI010000244.1:0-5668 GCA_964349045.1 uncultured Chitinophaga sp. | reverse complement strand
AAGGTTGCTCTTCAGCAGAGCCTTTTTCTGCTTCTCCTGATAAGGCAAAGATAAAAGCACTTTCTGAATTTCAACTAAGAAAGTGTATTTAGTGTTACTAAGAATGGGTAGTAGAAAATTACATCTCCTCAAATTTGCAATTATCTGAACTTCCCGATACTGTCACATGCCTATAAATAAGTTCGTGCCTCAATTTATCAACTGTTAAACCATAAATTCAATATACCGATAATAGTAAACTCTGGTGTGGGCTTGCTTTAATTTTGAGCTTTAAGGATATGGAATAGAATCCTGGTGAGGTCAAAAAGATATTAGACTACTTGAAAGCAAGCAAATTCTTCAACTGATTCGGTTGCCGCACTTGCTGAACCTGCATAGGAATCTGAACAGGAAGGCTTTCAACATACGCAACTCCTAATTGATTTTCAACAATCTTAGTGGCTGAAGAATGAGAAAAAGTATGCATAAAGGCATGATGGACAGTCAGGATTAAGTCCTGTAATTCGTTGTCAGCCTCCATGTCTATTATAGACACACCGATTTCTTTACACTTTTCTATTGAGATATGATGTGCATGAGATTTATTACTTTTATGATCACTGAATTCTTTTAATATTTTTTTAGTCTTGGCTTCATTACCTTCACACATATTTCTCTTCAGCCAGTCAAAGGCTAATTTTTCAGACCAGTCAATTGAATTCTGACATTCACCAAGGAAGGTTGGGTGATACTTAGAAATTATGACTTGCCATAATGGGGCTGCCTGAGGGTTAATTCTTATATCGTCTTTTGCCTTTTCAAATTCATCAAGAACTGCCTGGCATGCAACGCCTCCCATCTGGGGGTCAATTGGACCTAGGTTCGATTGCTTCCCCATTAAAATCTCTTTACACGACAAGGCGATCATTGTTCCTGCACTCATCGAAATCTGAGGAATGATTGCACGAATATCTTTCTCAAACATCTGGTTAAGGTAGTCAACAATGCTTTCGGTTGCAGCAAGATCACCACCAGGTGTATGAAGAATTAGATCAAGGCCCTTACTTCTGTCGAGTTTGTGAATGTTTAACATTAAGGCGTTTTTGTCCTTATCATTAACAATTACATCAATTGCATTGCCACGCTGTAACCAGCCTGAATAATAAGCAATTACATTTCGACCAGTCTTTTTATGAATTTCAAGGATATATTTTCTCCTGACAGTATCAAGAGGATTCGGATTACCTTTTTTTACTTCAGTTTGAATTTCTTCAAGAACTTCTTTCCAGTTAGGCATGTTCGAATCAGAGAATTGGTGACGTATTTGTTGAGACAATACTATTCGATGACTCCTTATAAAGTGAGAACTTTACAATAAAATCACCAGGGTTAATCCACCTAGTGTTATTGGAAAACGGAGCATCTTCCTTCTGAAAGTTCTTCATGATATTATCATAATCCTTTTCAAAAGTTTTCTGGTTTTTCATCTCTTTTCTTTTTATTGGTTATAATATCTACCGATTATAATGCAAATATATGAACAATTATAGAACAATTATATCACACGAATGTTTTTAACTCAAATTTTTAATGATTTCAAACCATCTCCTCCGCCAACAACCTCGCCTGCTCCATAACCGTCTGTATCGCCTTCTCCTGCTTATCCGGCGGGTACCCATACTTCCTCAGTATCCTCCTGATGTTCCTCCTTAGTGTAGCCTGCACACTCTCCTTAATTGTCCAGTCAATCGTAGTGCTGTTCCTCACACTCTCCAGCAACTCCCTGGATATGGTTCTCAATATCTCATCCCCCAGGATGGCAATACACCTGTGACCTAAAGAGTCCAATAAATGTAAACCAAATTAATCCACTATGCAATTTTCTGCTTATAAAGAAACTTCTGAAACTCCACAAACAACGAACTGATCTTCGATGTATCTCCCAGAATATCCATTGCATCTCCCAGCGACTGATATTTATTCTGCAACAAGATCGGTAATTTCTCCTGATCAAGCTCATCCACACCGGATTCTATATATTTAGAAAGTACAAATTCCAGGAACTCCTTCTGTTTGTTGTCAAGCAGAGCAAATATCGAAGGCTGTGAGGCAGCTACTCTTACTTCACGGGTAATAGGTTTAACAGCGAATGAAACGTATTCCAGTACATCAAACAGGTCGCTTTTCTCAGCATCAATTAACTTTTGCAGGGTGGTGAGTTCATCTTTACCATAACCAGCATCAGAAAGTTTAGAAAGCAAGGTTTTTCTGGTCATAGGGTTTGACCATATCTCACGCAGTTCTTCTTCACTGCTGAAAAATGAAGGAAGTGAACCGTATAGATTCTGCAAGAACTCTTCTGCTGAAATAGGTTTTCCTTCGGCACTCCAGAATGATGTTGATACCATGTGCTGTATCTCGCGCTCCTTACCGTCTCTTAATTTTATCTTAGCCTTTCTCCTTACTGTTGTTTCAGTATCATTTACTACGGTATCTGCAGATTCTTCCTGATGCGCACCGGGTGTGTAAGATTTTTGTTCTTCCGGGATTGGTTCACCATCCCATTCAGGGTCATTAAAATGGTGGTAAGCGTCCACGAAGTCGTAAATGGTGAAAAACTCTTTGCCATCAAATAGCCTTGTGCCACGCCCGATGATTTGCTTAAACTCAATCATGGAATTTACAGGGCGCATCAGGACTATGTTGCGGATATTTCTTGCATCTACTCCGGTAGATAGTTTCTGAGATGTGGTAAGAATGGTTGGTATCGTTTTTTCATTATCCTGGAACTCCTTCAGGTACTGATCTCCCATTGCACCGTCATTTGCAGTTACACGGACACAATACATAGGTTCTTTGCTTTTCTTGTACTGGTTTACCAGATCACGAACAGCAGCTGCATGATCTTGTGTTGCACAAAAGATTATTGCTTTCTCATTCTGGTTAGCTTCATCCATAAATATCTGCACCCGCTTTGCTTCACGGGCTTTGATCTCAATGATCTTGTTGAAGTCAGGTTCGGTGTATAGTTTTCCTTCCTCTATTTCTCCTTCAATAATCTGATCATCGGAAGTGTATATGTAATCGTCAAGAGTGGTTTTAATGCGTTTTACCTTGAAGGGGGTAAGGTAACCATCGTTAATTCCTTCTTTCAGGGAATAGATATAGACCGGATCGCCAAAGTATTTGTAAGTATCAATGTTGTCTTTGCGTTTCGGGGTGGCAGTTAAACCTAACTGAACAGCAGGCTTGAAGTACTCCAATATGCCTCGCCAGTTTCCTTCATCGTTTGCTCCTCCACGGTGACATTCATCTATTACAATGAAATCAAAGAAATCAGCCGGGTATTCTCCAAAATTTTGTACTGGATTACCATCCTTATCATTGCCACTCATAAAAGTCTGGAAAATGGTAAAAAAGATACTCCCGTTAATTGGAACACTTCCTTTTTTACTTATTTCTTTAGGACTGATCCGAACAAGAGCATCTTCCGGAAATGCAGAAAAAGCATTATAAGCCTGGTTTGCTAATATATTTCTGTCTGCCAGGAATAAAATCCTTGGTCTCCTTAATCCATCTTTATTGAGATTCCAACGGGTCTGGAATAATTTCCATGCAATCTGAAAAGCAATAAAGGTTTTTCCTGTGCCTGTGGCTAAGGTTAGTAAGATTCGCTGCTGATTATCGGCAACAGCTTCCATTGTATTGTTTACGGCAATTTCCTGGTAGTAGCGGGTGGTTTTTGTTCCTCCTACATCTTCATAGGGGACTTTGTTAAAAGCATCACGCCAGAGATTCTGTATTTCAAAGGTTTTGTTCCAGAGTTCACCGGGGGTAGGATACCTTGCAACAATTCCCTCAACAGCAGTATTCATTGAGATACTGTAAATCTCAACACCATTTGTCGCGAAAGCAGTATCTAGCTGGAGTTTGTCTGCATACAATTTTGCCTGTGCCACACCTTCACCAACCTCCAGGTCATTGCTTTTGGCTTCAATAACAGCCAGCTTAATACCTTTGTAAACCAGGACGTAATCGGCAATCAGGGGTTTTGCCCTGCCGCCGCCGGTTTGGATTTTTCCAATAGTAATGATGTATTCCCGAAGAATTTTTGAATCTTCGACAACACCCCAACCGGCTTCCTTAAGTTTAGGGTCTATGAGTTCCGCTCTGGTTTCGGCTTCGTTCATGATTTATTCTTCATCAGGATTAGAATTCAAAATGCGATTGAAATTGGTTACTAGATATTGTTCAAATTGTGGTAATACATGTTCGGTTTGGGCTTTTGTGTTTTTACCGTTAAACCAAATAGAACGGATACCTGCATTCTTTCCAGTTTTGTTTTGAACAGACTTTTTAATAAACTCTTTTGAAGAGAGTATCCAAATTTTGTCAATTCGTTCTGAATAAAATACAAACCAATAGTTTGGTCGATAATCGTGATTGATTGCTGCAAACAAAGCACCATCGCCAAACTTAATGTGTTTTGAACGTGCCTTTATTTGAACTTCAACAAATGTTCCATCAGGTTTTTTTATTACTGCATCAATCGCATCATCATCAACCATTGGCAAAAAAACATCAAGACCTTCTTTGAGCATTAATCCGATTACATAGTATTCTATACGTTTACCGAAGGCTGCCGAATGTCTAAAACTATTTTTTACAGTTTCATTTATCATACCAGTAATGCTTTTGTTGTTTTTAACTCACCACTAAATGCTTTTTGTAGGATGCTTTTCTTTAACTCCTCTAAATCTGTTATCTTCTTTTGGTAAATGGATTCTAATTTTTTTATTTCAGCTGAAAGAATATCAAATTTTTGAACAATTACTTTTTGCAGTTCGATTGAAGGTAAATTGATCTTGAATTCCAAAACTGCATTCATATTTGCTCTCGGTAAAGTTGCACCCGTCCATGTTGAATTAATTTTATTCATAGTTTCCTTTGCGATTAACCAACGATATAAAAAACTTCTATCTAAATCACTTTCAATGGGTTTTATTGGAAATATTTCTGTTGAACAATGACCTTCAAAATCAGGAAGGAAAACCTTGTTTAAATAAGGACGCAATCTACCATATAAGACATGTTTTTGGTTGAATGAAAAGGTTATGCTTTTTACAATCCTTGGTGTGAGAGGGCCAATTAACTTTCCTGAATTTGATTCTATATCTTCAAGACCAATATAGGGTAAATTTGTTTCTTTATTCTGGGTCTTATCATATTCACAAACATCACCGAGCCTCTTTTCCTCCCAGCCCCCACCTTTATTCTCAAACTCCCCCTGCAAATAACTCTCAAAAAGCCCTTTAGCATTTTTGAGGTTTTGTTCGGCATTGGCTTTTGCCTTGGAGATGGCGGTGAAGGATTCGTCAAGTATTGCAACGATTCGTTGTTGCTCGGTGAGTGAAGGAAGGGGGATTTCAAATTCCCTCATTGTTTTTAGAGATACATTTTTAATTGTTGCCCCTGTAGCTTCTTTGTTAGCATAATTCAAAAAATATGGACTTGATAAGATGTACTTAATAAAGTTCTTATCAACACCTGGTTTTAAATTGAAATAACAAGCACTTTTACCTAATATAACTTTTTCATAATTATAAAATGCAACATTACCAAGAGTTCCATTGATAGATACTAAAACTGTTCTATCACTAAGATTTTTTTTGTATTTATTATATTCTTC
>CAYGFI010000243.1:0-5709 GCA_964349045.1 uncultured Chitinophaga sp. | reverse complement strand
TATAACAACTGTACATGATTTTACTTATGAATATTTCCGAAGAGGATTACCAAAAGTAATCCATTTAATTCAAAAAGGCAATGCAATCAAAAATTCAATAAGAATCATTTGTGTATCTCAAAACACCAAAATAGATTTATTGAAGTTTTATCCAGAAATAAAAGAAGCTACGATAAAGGTAATATACAATGGAGTGGATAATCTTTATCAACCTCTTTTGAATAAGAGCGTAACATTAGCAAATCAATTAATCCCATTTTCAACTGGTGAATTTGTACTTTATATTGGCGACAGAAAAAGTTCATACAAGAATTTTAATCATGCAGTTATTGCCTGTAAGCTAAGCCATCAACCTCTTGTAATGGTTGGAGGAGGTCCACTTACAGACAAAGAAAATCAATTATTAATTGAAAAATTGGGAGCGAATAAGTTCAAACAACTAAATGGTATTAACAATGAGCAGCTTAATTTGATATACAATCATGCATTCTGCTTACTATATCCTTCGCTTTACGAAGGTTTTGGAATTCCAATTATTGAAGCTCAAAGAGCCGGTTGCCCAGTAATAAGTACTAATTATTCTTCAATCCCAGAGGTTGCAGGAAAAGGAGCAATTCTTATCAATAAGGTTACTGAATATAAAATTGCAGATATGCTAAATTTGTTGAAAAAAGATTCAAAAGTTTTAGCTGACCTTAGAGAAGCAGGATTCAAAAATTCCAAACGCTTTTCCTGGGATAATTGCTATCAACAAACTAAAGATCTATATAATGAAGTTTACGAAGAATACTTTTAAAAATGCAAATATCCATCATCACAGCTACCTATAATAGCGCATCAACTATTCGCGATTGTATAACTTCTGTAAATGAACAAACATTTCAAAATATTGAACACATAATCATAGATGGGGCATCAAAAGACAATACCATTAATATTATCAAATCCATCCCCAATCGGATTTTAAAAATCATTTCAGAACCAGATAAAGGCATCTATGATGCTATGAATAAGGGAATAAAATTGGCAACCGGAGATATTATAGGAATACTTAATTCAGATGATTTATACACTGATAACAATGTAATTAAAAAGATCTTAGTTTTATTTGATACTACATCCGTTGATTGTATTTATGCCGATTTGTATTACGTAAACAAAGATAATACAAACCAGATTGTCAGACATTGGAGAACTAGTGAATATATCCCAGAGGCCTTTAAAAAGGGTTGGCATCCGGCACATCCAACATTTTTTTTAAAAAGGGAAATATATGAAAAATATGGGCTATTCAATCTTGACTTTGCCTTAGCTGCAGATTTTGAATTAATGTTAAGATTACTGGAATGTCATAAAATCACTTCATCTTATTTACCTGAGCCTATTGTTCGAATGAGACTAGGTGGCGCCACAGGCAAAAACATTCAGAATATCATTAAACAAAATATTGAGTGTTACAGAGCTTTCAAGCAGAATGGGATTAAGGTTTCACCTCTTTACCCTCTATACCGTCTTTTACCAAAACTTAAACAGTTCTTTCATGAGTAAAATACTTGTTACAGGTGCATCTGGCTTTTTAGGTTCTGTTATTTCACGTACTCTTTTTGAAATGCAACACAGTTTAACAACAATAGGAATTTCAGATACTGATGATTTCTATTGTGACCTCGCCACATCGATTCCAAATTTGAAATCAGACTTTGATTGGATTATTCATGTTGCAGGTAAAGCTCATGTTGTTCCTAAAAACGCCAAAGAAATTGCAGATTTTTTTCGAGTCAATCTTGAAGGCACCAAGAATCTTTTAAGCGGGATTGAACAATCTGGCAAGTTGCCTCTATCTATTGTATTTATAAGCACTGTTGCTGTTTATGGGGTTGAATTCGGAACAAATATAACAGAAGAATTTCCCCTGCTGGGAACTTCGCCATATGCTCAAAGCAAAATACAGGCAGAAGAATATTTAAAAAGTTGGTGTTCAAAAAATAATGTTATCCTGGGTATTTTGCGACCTTCTCTAATTGCAGATAAAAATCCTCCGGGAAATTTAGGAGCGATGATAAAAGGGATTAAAACTCGAAAATATTTTAGAATTGGAAATGGTTTAGCTAAAAAGAGTGTATTGATGGCTGAAGACCTTGCCCGTATTATTCCAAAATTAGCTGAAGTTGGAGGGGTGTATAACCTTTGTGATAACCATCATCCCTCATTTGCAGAATTGGAAGAATTAATTGCAAAACAACTAAATAAAAAAATACCAAGATCAATTCCATATGGGGTAGCAAAAAGCTTAGCTTTAGTTGGCGACTTAATTGGAAACAAATTTCTGATCAATTCTAGTAAACTTGAAAAAATAACTAAATCGTTAACTTTTTCAAACGAAAAAGCGAAGCGAGATTTGGGTTTGAAGCCACTTGATGTACTCCAGAACTTTAAAATTATATAAACCATTCTGCACCAACCTTAATATTTTGTTTGTAAATCAACTAAATGAGTGATGGTAATTAGTCCGGATTGTTACATTTCCAGATTTCCAAATTAACATCCTATATTTATCATTTTAATAAATTCAAACATCTGCCAACTATTAGCTGTAAACGGTAAATGAGAAGGCATTTCTTTTGAGTTAAAGAAATCACTAGTTAACTCCACGGCAATCTCTTTGAAACCGTACAGTCCAGAATATTAAACTCAACAAATCAAGGAGTTCTGGAAATAGTAAACTTGTATAAGCAAACAAATTTTTATAAATTATGACGAAGAAAGCACTAATTACTGGTATCACCGGTCAGGATGGATCCTATTTAAGTGAACTATTACTTAATAAAGGCTATGAAGTCCACGGTATAATCCGTCGTTCCTCTTCATTTAATACAAGTCGAATAGATCATTTATATAAAGACCGGCATAATAAGGATGTAAGATTATTCTTGCACTATGGTGATGTAACAGATTCGAGCAATTTAAATAGATTGCTTGAAAAAATTCAACCGGATGAAATATACAATCTGGCAGCTCAAAGTCATGTAAAAGTTTCTTTTGATGTACCTGAATATACTGCTGAAGTAGATGCAATTGGGACATTGCGTTTCTTGGATGCCATTAAGGAAACTGGAATCAGAACCAAATTTTATCAGGCTTCAACCAGTGAAATGTATGGAAAAGTTCAGGAAATTCCCCAAAAAGAAACTACTCCCTTTTATCCCAGAAGTCCTTATGCTGTTGCTAAATTATATGCATATTGGATTATTATTAATTATCGTGAAGCATACAATATATTTGCCTGCAACGGGATACTATTTAATCATGAATCCCCGCGTCGGGGAGAAACCTTCGTAACCCGTAAGATTACTATTGCTGCTGCAAAAATTAAAACGGGTAAACAGGAGAAACTATATCTGGGTAATCTGAATTCTTTGCGCGACTGGGGTTATGCACCAGATTATGTAGAAGGAATGTGGCGAATTCTCCAACATAACGAACCAGAAGATTTTGTGCTGGCAACCAATGAAATGCACACAGTAAAAGAATTCACAGAACTGAGCTTTAGAGAAATTGGCATTGAGTTAGCCTGGGAGGGGGAGGGCGTTAATGAGAAAGGGCGTGATAAAAAATCAGGTAAGATTTTAGTTGAAGTAGATCCTGCTTATTTCCGCCTTACAGAGGTTGAACAACTTCTTGGAGATTTTACTAAGGCAAAAACCTTACTTGGCTGGGAACCTAAAGTGAAATTTAAGGAATTGGTAAGCATCATGGCAAAAGCTGATTTGGAAAAATTTGGAAAATAATTTAAAAAGTGCCATGCAGATATTTTACAAATCATGAAGATGAATAAAAGTGAAAAAATATACGTTGCCGGTCACCTGGGACTTGTAGGAAGTGCATTGGTCCGGAGTCTGCAGCGGAATGGCTATTCTAATATTCTTGGCAGGTCTATCGATGAGCTCAACCTGCTTGATCAAAGGGAAACTTTGAACTTCTTTAAAACAGAAAAACCTGATTATGTGATTTTAGCAGCCGCTAAAGTGGGAGGCATTATTGCAAATAATACATACAGGGCCCAATTTATATATGAAAACCTGCAAATTCAGAATAATATCATTCATTCATCCTATTTAACAGGAGTAAAAAAGCTCCTCTTCCTTGGGAGTTCCTGCATATACCCAAAAAATGCTCCTCAACCTCTGAAGGAAGATTACCTTCTTTCTTCAGATCTTGAATATACAAATGAGCCGTATGCTATTGCAAAAATTGCTGGAATTAAAATGATTGAATCATATAATATTCAGTATGGTACAAACTTTATCTCTGTAATGCCAACAAATTTGTATGGTATAAATGATAATTACAACATAGAAAAATCCCATGTCTTACCAGCCCTAATCCGAAAGATGCATTTGGCTAAATGTTTGGAAGACAACAACTGGGATTCAATACATAAGGATTTCGCGAAACGGCCCACGAACAATATTCATTTGAATTCCACCCGTGAAGATATATTGAATGAATTGTCGAAATACGGAATATCCCATTCAGAATCCGGTAAAGTGTTTCTTACTCTTTGGGGATCAGGAACACCAAGGCGTGAGTTTCTTTATTCAGATGATATGGCCGATGCTTGTGTATTTCTAATGGAAAATATAGATTTCAAAGATTTAGTGTCTGACTCAACAAAATCTGCTGAAGTAAAAAACACTCACATTAATATTGGAACTGGTAAAGACCTTACAATTAATGAATTAGCCGGATTAATTAAATCTATTACAGGTTTTAAAGGGGAGCTAAAATGGGATGTTTCAAAGCCTGAAGGAACTAAACAAAAACTATTAAATGTTCAAAAAATAAATTCGCTTGGCTGGAAAGAAAAAATTTCTCTTAAACAGGGAATTGGAATGGTTTACAGTCATTATAAAAAAGAATTGAGCTGAGCCTTATGCAAAAAATAACCGAAGTCCTCCTGTTAAACACACTTAAAAAAGCCTCTGCATCTCCACGCCTGCGAATGAATCATAATTTTCACCCGGGCCTTGATGACATCTACCAGCGAATGCTAAATTGCCTGATCCCCGGCACCTACCTCAGACCTCACCGCCATACTCTGCCTGAAAAATCTGAATCCATTCTGATTTTAAAAGGCAGCGTTCTTGCAATTGAATTTGAAAATGATGGAAAAATAAGTGATTTTCTTGAATTGAATTCCGAACTGGGCAATTATGGTATAGATATACTGCCAGGGATTTATCATACACTAATTCCTATTACTGAAACCATAATATTCGAAGCAAAACAGGGCCCCTATTCTCCTTTAAATGAAATGGATTTTGCTCCCTGGGCGCCTCCGGAAGGCAGTGATGCAGCTATAAAATATCAGAAAATGCTGCTTGACAAAATTAATAAAATGTAATTGAGATAATTACCTATATGATTTTTCATTTTATATGTGCGTTCCACGACAAATAGAAACCTCCATAACTGAAAGCTTAAAAACCACTTGATGAACAAAATTGCTTTGCATCTGGTTATTGATTAAATTTGCCTTAAAAAAAAGATAAAAAAATGAAAGCAATTAATATAGAATTAGATAAAAATCAGTTTTTTAAAATCATCAATCAACTTGACGACAATGATAAATTGGAGCTATTTAATGAACTCAAGAAATCGCTTTTAATTAAACGTTTTAATAAACTGCTAAAGTCAACCCGAACTGAT
>CAYGFI010000242.1:0-5730 GCA_964349045.1 uncultured Chitinophaga sp. | reverse complement strand
ATCATAACATGGAGTATAGTCATACGATTCACTACCTGATCCACAGGGAAAAGAATAATATACATAGATATTTATATCATCACTTCTGCTCAATGCTTTAAAATAATTTTTATTATAGGATTTTACCAGATTTGCATAAACTCCATTTAAAACATCTATAGCCTCCTGCTTATTATTTATAACAATATAATCATCCTCCTCCTCGTGGAAAAAATTATCACAGGAAACCATTAAAATCATCATAAACAGGAAAAAGTATTTTTTCATCTTTATGTATTTCAATTAGAAATTCAGGTTAATACTAAAGTAAGTTCCGCGGGGATTTGGATACGCTCCTTTATCAATGGCATTATCTGTAAAATTGTTGTCGGTATAGATGCTTGCTTCAGGATCGTATCCGCTGTAATGTGTAAGCGTAATAAGGTTTTCCAGACTTAGGCTGTATTCCACACTTACTTTTTTGGCAATTTTTTTAGCGGGAGAATAGCTGAAGTTCAAAGTCTTGAGTCGGATGAAACTGGCATCCTCAATAAAATAGGAACTTTCATAAAATACCTGATCTGTGATGCATTTTATTTTGTTCATTACAATTTTTCTGACCTCAGAATTAATACCGGTAATATATGTGGAAGCTTTTGTTGCATTGTATTTGTCGCATCCAATAACACCGTACCAAAACATTTCACAGGAAAATTTTTTGTATTCAAACCGGTTTATCCAGTTGAAAGTAAATTTTGGCAAAGCATTCCCGATAATAGTTTTATTTACATCCGACAGCCTCCATTTAATCAGAGTATCTCCCTTAAGGTAAGCCATATCATAATGCTTGGTATATAGTTTTGATTCTGCTTCAGTAACCGTCAAATCATTCCAAGGGCCATGATAACTGTATCCTGTAATCGATCCCAGGGGTACATCCTCATTTAAAATAAAATCCGGAATAAGTACATCTTTATCACTTAGTTTAATAGGCACGCCATTGTTTAGTTTGGTTAGTGTCTGATTGTTTTTGGAGAAACTGGCATGGCTTGTCCAATAAAATGATTTATTGCTTACCGGAGTAATGTCAAGACTAAGTTCAATACCCTTGTTTCTCATTTCCCCAATGTTATCAAAGAAATATCCACCACCATAATACAATGGGATTTTTCGTTGAACAAGTAATTCTGAGTTGATTTTGGTATAATAATTAGCAGAGATTTTCAGCCTTTCGTGAAACAGGGAAATATTTGTTCCGTAATTCGTTTCACTCACCTTTTCAGTAACAATGTAATGGTTTGCCAGATTTGTAATGGCTACACCATTATTATCAAGGTATTTCAAATCTGTTGTATACAAGTCATTGGAAAGGCTATTCAGTGGATAATTTCCAGCCTGACCCCAGTTGATGAAAATATTAAATGCATTCAACCAGGAAGGTATAGTCAAAATGCTTTCCTTAGAAATATCCCAGTTCAATGCAACTGAAGGGAAAAAGTCATGTCTGTCAACATAATGCCCCTCTTTAAGCTGATCGAAATTTGCAAGTGCAGAAACGAAGTATTTGTTCTTATAGTTATAATTTGCATTTGCAATCACTGATCTGATAGAGCGGATTATAGATCCCTTTTCGCCGTAAATTGCCTGAGAGCCCCGCAGGTAAATATCGTTTAAGGGAGCCAATTCATCCGTAGTACGGATGATTGAATCAATCTCCCAAAAAGTATTATCCTTATGATCACGGTAACGGATAAATGCATTTATTCTATGATTCTTCAATTGTTTGTTGTATTTCAGATCATATTGCTGATCAATAGTTATTGCGCCTTCATTGCTTTGCAAATACTGGGGCCGGTATGGCAAATAGGAGGTGAAGACATTATTTCTGAAGGAAAGTGACATTGAAGCTTGTGCTGAAAAATCGTTGTTGATTTTATTATTGCAAACAAAATTCCCCGAATTGGTATTTTCTGTTTTCTTTTTCAATTGTTCATTAAAAAGAGATTCCGGGGTTATGATATTATGCTGACCATATGTTTGAAGGATTTCGTTCGAAGAGGTATATTGATTGTCATATGGATTAAAATACAATCTGGTATAAGTGGCCAAATTAATCATGGGAGTATACCTGAAGGCCGGTTCGAAGTTTATCCCTTTGAAAATCACATTGTTTCCCAGATAGTTGTCGAGGTTGTTTTTATTTTCCTGTTTACTTCCTCTATATAGAAATCTCAGGGAAAGTTTCTCATTAACTGTTTTCGAAAAATTAGCCGTTAAAGTGTATTTGTTATAGTTTGAATTCGTTATGATACCATCGTGATTGTAATAATTCCCCGAAATATAGTAATCAATTTTTTTAAAGTTTCCCTGTCCTGAGAGCTGGTATTCCATAAGCTGTCCAACCCGAAACAGTTCGTTCTGGTAGTTATCCGAGCCCAAAGCATTTCCCAATGAATCAATGTAATGAGGATATTTTGGAAAAACACCGGACGTAGGAGCAGACTTCAGAAAAATTGTCCTTAAATATTTGTCGCTTGAATCAATGGTGCTCAAAAATGTTTTTGAATCCATCAGATCATAGCGTTTCGAAAAGTCCTGAATTCCCTTTTTTACACTGAAATTGAACCTGGTCTCACCGCCGCCTTTTTTTGTATCTATTAGAACCACTCCATTTCCACCCAAATAACCATAAAGAGCAGTGGAAGCTGCATCTTTGAGAACAGTCAGGTTTTGAACATCGTGGGAGTTCAAATCGGAAATGCCCATTGTTTTTAAATTTACAACAGGAATCAACATCCCATCAACTACATATAAAGGATCAGAAGTTCCGAATATGGAATTTATTCCTCTTATTCTTATTTTGTTGTGATCTCCGGGAGCGCCGGAAACTTTTGTTGTCCAAACTCCCGGCAATCTTCCGTGCAAGGCGTCGTTAACATCATTTGTATTTAGTGTACTCATGATTTTCTCGCCTATATTTTCTATGGATCTCCCTTTTTCAAATGGTTCTGTCGGCCTGGAACTGCCGGAAACTATTACTTCATCAATATTGATTTGCTTTACTTCCAATAAAATGTCCAGATCAGCATTTTTAAAAACAAAAACAGCCATCCTTTTCTCATAGAAACCCATATAACTGCAAACAAGCGTATATTTCCCGGGTTTTAGCCTTAAAGAATAATGGCCCTGATTGTCGGTGATTGTACCATTTGTTGTGCCTTCAATAAAAACACTTGCAGTTATCAAAGGCTCACCTGAGGCGGCATTTTTGACTATACCCTGCAATAAATAACTTCCTTGCAGACTTCTGTTTTTTACTTCAATGGAATTTTGGTTTACTATAAATTCAACAGGAACTTGCTGACTTATTTCATTAAATGCAGACTGTACATCCAGAGATGTGGATGTAAAAACGATTTCCATCTTTTTAATATCCCCGCTAACATTATTAACTATGATAATTTCAGGCAATTTGTCTAGTTCGTCAAGAGCATCCTTTAGCAGCAGTTTGGAATTTGAGAATTTTATGAAGGTTTTATTAAGACTGGTAATATCCTGTGCGACAAGCTCCGTAAAGCAATGTATAAGAAAGAATGCAGTAAACATAATTTTTATTAGGCCTCTCATAATACTAAGGTAAATTATAATATTAAAAATATTCTAATCCAATGAAAAAAAATTCATTACCACCAAATTTGTTTTTCATTTTCCCGGGTAAATATCCTTTCTTCCTTTCCTTCGTCCAGATTTCTAAGCCATAAAATTGAATTCTCTGGTACATTATTAAATTCAATAATTGTATCTGATGCGATTTTTTTTTCTAAAGAAATGAAAGAATTATTATTCCAATAGAATAATTCATAATGATTAAATGGTTGAATACTATTCATATCATTTCTTGCTAAAGCCAATGAATCACACATAAAACAGATTAAACGCATTGAAAAACAAGATCTAATTATTATCGATGATTTTGGTATGCAGCCTTTGGATGATAAGACCCGAATGATGTTGCTTGAAATTATTGAAGACAGAAATCAAAACCGATCAACTATCATCGCATCACAAGTGCCAATAGATAAATGGTATGATATCATTGGGGAAAGCACTGTTGCAGACGCAATCCTTGACAGGCTTGTTCACACATTACATCGGATAGAATTATCGGGAGAATCCATGCGAAAAAAGAAAAAAGAGTAAATTTGTTTTTTTAAATCGTTCATTGCATACCGTTCTAAGATTGCCCTTCGGGTTGGTTGACTTCATCAGGGGGTCAATTATCCGGAATGGGGGGTCAGTTTGTACGGAATAAACAGCAAGCTGTGGCTTTGTGCATTTTTATAAATCATCTGCACGAAAAAGCATCATTCATTGTTACTACGAACAAAAGTCCCGAGGAATGGGTGAACCTGTTTAATGATGAGGTTATCGCAACCACACTGTTGGACCGGATACAGTATCATTGTGAAGTATTCAGGCTATCCGGCAAAAGTTACCGGCTGGAAAACCGGAAAACCATCTTTGAAAAACAAAATCAGTAAAAATAAACTGGCGTTCTTTGATTTTTTTGTACGTTTAATCCGGGAAAAATGGGTACGCTTATTTGCTAAAACCTGTGCATCCTTATTTGCTATTTTCTGTGCATTGTAAGTTGCTGCTTACAGGTATTGTCAATGAAACGTGGGCTATGTGAGCAATCTATTCTTTTTAAAATTCTCTGCCTGTTCAAAAATCTCTACATACACTTCATCTCTTTCCACAGGTGGATAACCAAACTCGTCAAGTAAGAGAATAAGTCCAACTTTCAATGCTGATTTAATGTCGTCACGTTTGTTCCAGTCAGGAAATTTGGCTTGTCCGTCAACAAGGTCTTTAACGGCTTTTGCCAATTCAATTAATTTATCTTCCGGATAAGTAAAATCATATTTAACACAAAGCTCCAATAATATGTCATAAAAAGCCTTTTCCTCAAAGTCAATTCCTAAGGCATCACCGGCCGAAAATTCTTTATGAACTTCCCATATCATATTGGTTAGCTGTTCTGCCATTTCCTCATATACTTCACTCCGTAATACATCGTTTTCGTCTCGCTGGTTGTAGCGTTCTACAAGGGCTTGCATCTTTTTAGTAAAGTCTATTCCTTTAACTTTGTTTACTTTACATCCTTATTTCGCCTATGACTTTGGCTAATAGCTGTTGAAGTAATTTTATTTTTGTGTTAGGCAATTTGATTTTATCAATTTTAGCCAAATAATCTTCATCAAAAATGTCTTGTTCGGTTTCTCCTTCATCACCCAATTTGAAAATTTCTTCAACGCCATCACTTTGAAGGGCCTCTTTAATCATTTCGCGAACTTTAGCATTCATTTGTGCCGTATCGGGAGCATTGCCTTTTGTGAGTTTGAAAACTATAGAACGAACTGCTAAATAAAAATGAGTGTAATCTCTTTCTTCCTGTATTAACTTTTCACTTCCTGCACAAATATCATAAGCTGCCTTTAGTCGCTTTACTAAACCCATAAAACGAGTTTCAAAATCTTTGGTTTGCTGAACAAATTCAGCAGCCAGATTCAAAGTATTTAACTGTTGTATGGTTGTGCCTTTGAAATATTTTGTGCTGTCGAACTTATGAAACAGTTTTGCTAAAAGGTCTAAATGATTTCTTACAATGATTAATGATTCGGAAATGTCTTCAAAATTATCTTCGTCACCTTTGTTGTATTTGGCTAATGCCAGGTTCATTTGTTTTTT
>CAYGFI010000241.1:0-5760 GCA_964349045.1 uncultured Chitinophaga sp. | reverse complement strand
GTTAATTTATATTTTAAAGTATTTGAGAGATTGCTGCAAACCGGGCAATGATTCATAACTAAAAATTATTAATTGGATTACTTGTAAACCATTGATTCTACTCTCCTGCATAAGCATCAATCCCTTTTCTTGCTTTTTCATAATCGGGCGCTTTTAATTTAGATTCAAATGTTGGACTTGGTCCCCGATCCAGGTAAGAATCCCAGAATGATTCCTTTGTATTAGAATCCCAATGAAATGAAAAATGTTTTTGCTTATCAGTATGATGGATCCCTGCAGTAAACAGCAGAATTGAAACCGAAATGGCTGTCCAGCGCCATATCCTTTTCCATTCGAGTGTATAGGTAAAAAAAACGCCTAAGGGAAGAGCAAGTAATCCATAAATATCAATCATTGTCCTCAAGCCAAAAGCGCCACCATACCACCAGCACCACCATGAGAAAATAACATAAATAAATACAAGAAAGGTTAATACTACCGGCATAAGCATTTCTCTATTCCGTTTTATCAAAACCAGCATCCCCAAAACCGAAAATATCATAACGGGGGAGTAAACCAGCCATCCATGCCTGTAACCAATCAAGCCCTTCATAATCTTAGGATTATTAAAGAAAAATTGATTTTCTTCACCGTAGGAATTATAAAAGAATACTCCCGCGGTCGATTTCCAATATATAAATTGCGGAACCCAAACAAGGAATCCAAATACCATTATTAAAATCAGCGATTTATAATTTGAGATGAATAATTTTAAGCGTCCCGTAAATTCCGTGTAGCTTTTAATATTCCAAAAGGCAAAAAATAAACCAATAACAATATTAGTTGGCCGGATTAGGGTAATTATTCCCAAAAGTAAACCTAGCAGGATTGCATATCTGGTACGGGGTGTTTCGTGCCATCTAATTGCAAACCATATAAACATTGTTATTAGTGCAAAGCTGTATGTATGCGTCATTGGAGAAGAATAAGTCACATAATAAAATAAATTGGTCCCCAAAACAGTAATCAGTATAACCCAGGAAGAAATTACCGGATTAAAAAACTTCAATAATAGTTTTGAAAGGAAGAATAATCCCAATGCCAGGTAAAAAACTGCACTTAAAATTAATGCGAGGCTGTATGGAGGTGAATATCCCCCGGTATCGTAATTATAAATATGGGCCGCAGCATGTCCAAGAAAAAAGAAAGGTGAATACAGCATTGACATTCCCATGGATGTTAAAATTACATTCGCTCCATTTGGCGCTTTACGTGGCCAAAAAACAAACCTGTGCGGTCCGGTATAATTATCAATAAATTTTAACGTGTGATCATGGTAAATAAATGTAGCCGGCAAATACCCATAGTATGATATAATATCCCAGTTTATTACACCATCCTCTTTTACCCATTGTTTATCATTTTTTATACAATTCAATATAAAAGCAATGATAATCAGCGAAACGATAAACGGAAGCCTGTTAAAAATCCATAACGGTCTTTTCATTTTTATATATATCATTTATATGTTCCGGGGGAATACCAGGCTATTTAGTCCACCAACTCCATGCACTCCAAACTGTATCCACTGATCATTTGGATTGTTTAAAAGTGTTACACAAAAACTTATAAATACAACCCTCCCCTATAAAAAAGAAGCGCTTTTATCAGAATTCTTCCGCTTGTAAATATTAAGTATTACCAGTGATCCTGCAATTATAATCATTCCTGAAATAGCATAAAAATTAATTTTCTCATCCGGTAGAATTATCCATGCCAGAATTGCTCCTGCAAGAGGTATCAGGAATTTCCAGAAATTAAGTTCAGAAACTTTTACCCCGGGTCGCTTGAGCAATATAAACCATATAGAAATTGCCAAGGCTGAAAGGATGCTAAGCCATCCCAGGGAAAGGTAATAGGGCAAGGGCTGAATGAATGAAGTAAAACCTTCCAGGGGGATAGAAACCAAAAACAGCAATGCTCCTCCAATAAGCAAACTTGAAGAACTTAGTACAAGGGCAGGAATCTTTTTTCCATCTTTTGACACAAGTACATTTGAAAAACCCGAGATGATATTTACCATGATCAGGAATAATATCCCCACAAATTTCACTTCTTCAGTTATGGAAAATTTATGCCGGCCAAAGCTTACCAGAATAATCCCTGTAAAACCCAGGATGTAAATCAGCAGTTTCTTCCAGTTCATGGAATCTCCCGGCATTAAAAAATGTGCCACAAAGGCAATAAATAAGGGTTGTGCTCCGATAATAATCGCAGCTAAAGATGCGGGAACCAGATCAATCCCGTGATAAAAAAAAGCGTACTGCAGGAAAGTCGTAAGAAGAGTGATCAGAATTACAATTTTCCAGTTTTTCCGGATTGATGACATATAATGTTTTAGCCCGCCTGTAAAAGGCAGAATCAGGAATCCTGCAATTATAAAACGCACGCCGGCAAAATTTAATGGCGTGGTATAGTGCAACCCTATTTTAATTCCGACAAATGCAGATGCCCACAGTAAACAGGCGAAAATAGCGGGGATGCTGGTACTTGTGCGTAGAATATTCATATCTGGTATTAAAACTCCCTCAAAAAATTATCCCATGGATCCTGAAAAGCGGAAACAGGATTGATGACAAAGCTGTACCAGAGCGGGCGAAAAGGAATGGAATATTTCGCATGTGTTAATGCACCCCATGAATCATCTCCCCCTACACCCATCTGACCCAGATCGATATTAATGAATATTTCATCCTTTTTCACCAGATCTGTAGTATGAAAACCGTCTCTTTTTGGCCGGGTAAGATCTTCAACACTATAGTGGAGAGCAGAAAAACAGATAAGGTCATCGGTTTTAAACATAAGCCCGTTATTATCGTTGTTTTTCAATGTAAACCATCTTGTATCAGTTTTATATCCATTTTCCTGAGGGGAAATATAGGGTACGTATTGCTCCGTTACAGTGCCTGAAAAGTGCCCTACGAATGCAGAGGTATGACGATCGTTGTAATTTTCATGTGGGCCCCTTCCGAACCATTCGAGGTTTTCAAAATCCCGGATCAGAGCCATGCTCATCCCAAACCTCGGAAGTTCCGGAAAACTTTTCCCGGCTGGCTCCATATACATTCCAATACGGATTTCGCCTTCACCGTTAATTTCATAATCAATGTAAAGATTGGCTTCAACATCAGGCAGCCAATAATCAACGTCAACACAATAATATTTTTTCTCATTCAGCTCATGCCGGAAATCTTTAAGAACTGCATTTTCAGGGGCATCTTTCCATACTGCGAGTCTTTTTGGCATGCCGTTCCCAAAATCGTTCTCTGTGGGTCCGCGCCAGAAATTCGGAGTCAGTTTGCCTGCATTTATTTTCTTTCCATCCACCTGTATTGATGTTAAGTAACCGTCTGATTTACTGAATTCATAGATATTTTTACCTGCCTGGATGCTAAGGCTGGTTTTTGTTTCGGTGACTACTTTATCACCCCGGTCTTCAGTTTTAAGGCTGGTTTTAACTGATCCGTCCCGGAAAGGAAACTGCTCCATGGCAAAAATATGTCCGGCCGGTATAAGTGGCTGACTATGATCGACAAAAGCTATGAAATTAATAAAATATTCGACTCCGGGTTTTGGGGTAAAGGTTTTGATTTCCAGTTTCATGTTTTTACTGGTTCCGGGAGCAATATCAGGATTCACGATCATACCGTCCTGTATCACTTTACCTTCTCCCTCAATTTCCCAGTAAATAGTAAAATCTTTCAAACTTATAAAATTATATTTATTCTGGATTTCAACCATATCCAATCCAAAGGGTACCGTCTTAAAACCAATATTTTGATATACTTTTTTTACTTCGGTTAAGCCGGGATGAGGTGAGCGGTCGGGAAATACCAGTCCGTTGAGACAGAAAGTTCCATCACTGGGAACGTCGGCAGGGCCATAATCACCCCCGTAAGCCCAGTATTTCCTTCCATCTTCGGTATATTTTGCAATACCCTGATCTACCCAATCCCAGATAGATCCCCCCTGAAGCTGGTCATGTTTTTCAATAACATCCCAATAATCCTGTAAGTTGCCTGTACTATTACCCATGGCATGGGCATATTCGCACATTATCAGCGGTTTGGGTCTTATTTTCCCGGCATATTGAACCAGATACTGAATAGGAGAATACATGGGACATTCCAGATCAGAATTTCTTCCTCCTTCTGCTCTTTCATAATGGACAGGTCGGGTTAAGTCTCTTGACTTAATAAAATCATAAGTTGCATTGAAATTCACACCATCTCCTGATTCATTACCTAAAGACCACATGATGATGCATGGATGGTTTTTATCCCTTTCCACCATTCGTTGTGTTCGGTCGAGGTGCGACAGTTTGAAAATGGGATTATTTCCAAGGGTTTTATCAGGATCATATCCCATTCCGTGGGCTTCAATATTGGCTTCATCAATAACATACAAACCATACTGGTCACAAAGCTCATACCATCGTGGATCATTGGGGTAATGGGAGGTGCGCACGGTATTGATGTTATTTTGCTTCATAAGCTGTATGTCTCTGATCATCATCTCTTCAGAAATTACATGACCATTGAATTCATCATGTTCGTGCCGATTTACACCTTTAATCTTAATAGCCTTTCCATTAAACAGATACAGTCCATTCTTAATTTCTGAAGAACGGAAGCCTGTTTTTGTTGTGATGGCCTCCAGTATCTGACCTTTCTGGTCTTTTAACTCAATTAGCAGAGTATATAATTCGGGTGTTTCGGCCGACCATTTCCGGGGATTTTTCAGTTTCGAACTGAATTTCAGGGGTAACGAATTTTCAGAATTAAATTTTATTTCAGCGCTTTGAGTAAACACAGGGTTTTCATCAACGGTGTTTTCAAACAGACTGGCAGAAATCCAATAATTCCCCTTGATTCCGCTGTAATTCTTTATGGTTATATCCAGATCAAAGGTTCCTTCGGTATAATAATTCTCTAATCCCGCTTTACAAAAGAAATCGAATACATGGACTTTCGGAGTTGCAAAGAGAAAGACATCCCTTTCAATACCACTGATTCTCCAGAAATCCTGGCACTCGAGCCATGAACCATCCGACCAGCGGTACACTTCCATGGCTATAGTGTTTTCACCTGGTTTAACAAAGGAAGTGATGTTAAACTCAGCGGGAGTCTTGCTGCCCTGGCTGTATCCTACTTTATTACCGTTTATCCAGATGTAAAATGCTGATTTAACCGCCCCGAAATGAACGAATATTTCCTTTCCCCGGAAATCAGCAGGAAGGTTAAAACTTCTTTTATAAGAACCAACCGGGTTCGGATCATCAGGAATCACCGGGGGAGAAGGGTTTCTGGTAAATTCATAAGGGATATTTACATAAATGGGAATACCATAACCTTTAAGCTCCCAGTTTGCAGGAACCGTAATCTTGTCCCATCCGGATACATCCAATTCATTTTTAAAAAAATCCATCGGTCTTTCTGCCGGTTTCTCAGAATAATTAAAAAACCATTCTCCGTTTAGCGATAAAAAATTAACACTTTTCGTGCGATCGGCTTCAAGAGCCAATGCCGTATTTTCGAATGGGAAAAGAGTCGCGTGTGGATTTTCTTTATTAACCTGAACTACAGAAGGGTCGTTCCATTCGGGTTTGTCCTGTGAAAAAGAGGTCTGGACTATTAAAATTATAAGGATCAGAAACAGAATATATCTTTTCATTCGAAAATATTTGAGTTATGTTATTGTATATTAAGTTGTTTCTCATAG
>CAYGFI010000240.1:0-5792 GCA_964349045.1 uncultured Chitinophaga sp. | reverse complement strand
GGGGCAAAAAATGCTTTCTTTCAATCACAAGACCCTATAATTTAAGAATGACCATCCCCTCCAACTCCGTTAATGCTAAATGGCACAAATATAGAACCTGCCAAAACGCCTTTTGAATTTTAACAGTCCCGTCAGGGACCTGATATAGGTAGAAAAGTGGCTTTTATAGAATCATTAAGTGCCGACACTCAAATTATATTTATTCCGAATTTCAAATCCCCCAATTCGTTCAATTCATAGTTAATTGATAGTTAAGTCAAAAAGGACTACTTTAGATTCTTAATTCAAAAGAGCCCCAATTCATGACCTTCCAGAATATTCTTGCTAAGTACCGCAAAATATCATTCTCCGAAAGAGACAAAGGAGATCGCTTTGAAAGATTAATGCAGGCCTACCTGCAAACCGATCCCAAGTATGCATACCTTTTTAAAAGAGTCTGGATGTGGAAGGATTTCCCGGGTAAAAGTGATTTGGGATTTTCTGATACCGGTATTGATCTTGTTGCATTGACCCATGAAGGAGATTATTGGGCAATTCAATGTAAATGCTTCCAGGAATCAACAGTTATTGATAAGCCGGCAGTTGATACATTTCTTTCTGCATCAGGCAGGCAGTTTTTAAATGAGAATTTAAAAACCACAGGGTTTGCTCACAGGCTTTGGATTTCTACTTCAAACAATTGGGGATCAAATGCACTCGAAGCGTTTAAACATCAAAATCCACCGGTAACCAGGATTAATTACTATGATTTAGTTGAGGCGCCTGTTGATTGGGGAAAATTAGAGAAAGGTATTAGTGGCGATCCCTCGCGGATTACCGGCCGGGAATTAAGGCCTCATCAAAAGGCAGCTTTGGAAAAAACAAATGAATATTTTAAAACCAACAATCGCGGCAAACTCATAATGGCTTGTGGAACCGGGAAAACTTTTAACTCTCTTCGTATTGCCGAAAATGAAACTAATGGAAATGGATTAATCCTGTTCCTGGTACCATCCATTGCTTTGTTGGGTCAAATATTACGTGAATGGACAACCTATGCCAAAGAGCCTGTCAATGCCATTTGCATTTGTTCAGATCCGGAAGTTTCAAGAAAAGTTGACAAGAATGATGATATCGATAGTTTTAGCATTGTCGATTTAGCCTTACCGGCTTCAACTAATGTAAGTGACATTATCCATCAGTTCAAATATTATTATGTAAAAGACAGGATCGGTTTAACAGTTGTTTTTTCAACCTATCAATCTATTGAAGTAATTGCTAAAGCGCAAAAGGAGTTGCTAAATAGTAATAATAGTTTTGGCGAATTTGATCTGATAATTTGTGATGAAGCACACCGCACAACCGGAGTAACATTAAGCAATGAAGATGAATCTGCTTTTGTTAAGGTACATAATAATGAATTCATAAAAGCGAAAAAACGCTTGTATATGACAGCTACTCCCCGGCTTTACAGCGATGATACAAAAAGTAAAGCAGCACAGGCAGAAGCGGTTCTTTGTTCAATGGACGACTTTTCTCTTTATGGCGATGAAATCTACAGGATCGGTTTTGGTGAGGCCGTTGAGAAAGATTTGCTATCTGATTATAAGGTTTTGATTCTGACCCTGAGTGACAAGGATGTTCCCCCTGCAGTTCAGAAAATGATTACCGATAAAGAATGTGAAATTAATACTGATGATGCTTCCAAACTGATTGGTTGCATCAATGCCTTATCTAAACAAATTCTGGGGGATGAAGGTGTAATAAAAGAAACCGATCCGGAACCGATGCGCCGGGCAGTAGCATTTTGTCAAAGTATAGCAACTTCCAAAAAGATTACGGCTACCTTCAATACTGCAACTGAAGCTTATACAAGTTCGTTACCACCGGAAAAGAAAGAACAAATGGTATCTGTAAGTTCATTGCACATTGACGGAACCATGTCAGCCCCAAAAAGAGATGAATTATTAGGATGGTTGAAGGAAGAATCTGAAGATAATGAGTGCCGTGTCCTGACTAATGTCCGATGTTTAAGTGAGGGAGTTGATGTTCCTACATTAGATGCGATTTTGTTTTTATCTGCCCGTAATTCCCAGGTTGATGTGGTGCAATCCGTTGGCAGGGTAATGCGCAAATCTCCGGGTAAACAGTATGGTTACATCATTATCCCTGTTGTTGTTCCTTCCAATGTTGAGGCCGATAAAGCCCTGGACGATAATGAACGATACAAAGTCGTCTGGACGGTACTCAATGCCCTTCGTGCCCACGACGACCGGTTTAACGCCACTGTGAATAAAATAGAACTCAACAAAAGCAAACCGTTACAGATTTTAATTGGCCGACCGGAATATACATTTGGAGAAGATGGTTCACCCATTGGCTTTGACCCTGAGGGAACATATACCACAAGTAAGGACATAAACAATCAGCTTGCCCTTCAGTTTGAACAACTTCAATCCGTAGTTTTTGCGAGAATGGTGCAAAAGGTTGGCGACCGCAGGTATTGGGAGCAATGGGCGAAGAATGTGGCAGAAATAGCAGAACGGCAGGTAGAGCGGATAAACCGGTTAATCCAAAAAGAAGAAGATCATAAAAAAGCATTTAATGAATTTTTAAAGGGATTGCAAAAGAATATCAACCCGTCCATTACCGCACAGGAAGCCGTGGATATGCTTTCCCAGCACATTATAACCAAGCCGGTATTTGAAGCATTGTTTGAGGGATATTCATTTGTAAAGAACAATCCCATTTCTGTTTCCATGCAAACCATGCTCGATCTGCTGGAAGAAGAAGCCATTGAAAAAGATACCGAAATCCTTCAGAAGTTCTATGAATCGGTGAAGATGCGGGCTTCAGGCATTGACAATGCCGAAGGAAGGCAAAAAATCATCATTGAACTCTATGACAAATTCTTTAAATCCGCTTTCCCGAAAATGGTGGAAAAACTGGGAATTGTATATACCCCGGTTGAGGTGGTCGATTTTATTATTCATTCAGTAAATGATGTTTTGAAAAAAGAATTTGGCAGGAGTTTAAGCGATGAAAACATTCATATTCTGGATCCTTTTACCGGAACAGGTACATTTATTACCCGGTTGCTGCAAAGCGGAATAATTGAAGAAAAAGACCTGGAAAGAAAATACAAACACGAACTACATGCCAACGAAATTGTTTTGCTGGCATATTATATAGCTGCGGTAAACATCGAAAATGCCTACCACGATCAAACACCCGACCCTGACGATGGTATTGGCAAAGAAAAATATACACCTTTCGAAGGCATTGTACTTACCGACACTTTTCAGTTGGGCGAAAGCGAAGAAAACGAAAAACTTTTTTCTGAAATGTTTCCTAAAAACTCGGAAAGGGTCGCCAAACAAAAGAAAGCCCCACTTCGCGTAATAATCGGCAATCCGCCATATTCAGTTGGACAAAAGTCAGCTAATGATAATGCGCAGAATCAGAGCTATAAAAAGTTAGATGAAAGGATATCAAAAACTTACGCAAAAGCCACTGGAGCCGTAAATAAAAACTCTCTTTACGATTCTTATATTAAAGCATTCCGATGGAGTGCAGACCGTTTAGATACCAAGCATGGTGGTGTGATAGCTTTCGTTTCAAATGGGGCATGGTTAGATGGAAGCAGTTCAGATGGATTCAGGAAAACTATTGAAAAAGAATTTTCAAGCATTTGGGTATTTAATTTAAGGGGAAACCAACGCACAAGTGGCGAGCTCAGCCGAAAAGAAGGTGGTAAAATTTTTGGTTCTGGTTCGCGCACTCCCATTTCCATAACATTTTTGGTGAAAAATCCTTATACGAAAACTGATAAAGCAAAAATTTATTACCACGATATTGGCGATTATTTGAATCGAGATGAAAAGTTATCAATCATTAACAAATTCAAGTCAATTGCAAATTCCGAAATGATATGGAATACTATTAATCCAAATGATCATGGTGACTGGATAAGCTTGCGCAATGATGTTTTTGATAGTTTTTTTAGAATTGATTCTGAGAAAAAAATGAAGACAAATACTGAGTCATATTTCATTACTCATTCTAGGGGTACTGCAACTTCATGTGACGCATGGGTATACAACTTCTCAAAAGTTGAATTAAGAAGAAATATTCAAAATACAATTGAACACTATAATTCTGAAAGGTTATTAATAAATGCCGGGGAAAAAAAAGAACCGGAAATTAATTCTACAAAGGGCAATTGGACAAGAGATTGGTTAAATCAATTAAGAAGGAACAAGGTCTTTGTTGAGAATTTATCGGAATATAGGGAAAGTCTTTATAGACCATTCACAATTTCAAACCAATATTTTGATGATGATTTAAATCAAGAGCGTTACCAACTGCCAAAATTGTTTCCAAAACCACAAACAAAAAGTTTAGTGATATTAGTTTCAGGAATAGGAGCGAGCAAAGATTTTTCTTCTCTAATTACTAATTTAGTACCCGATTTACAAGTGCTTTTTAATGGTCAATGTTTTCCATTATACTACTTTGAAGAACGCCAAAAGCAAAGTCGCAGTTTATTTGATGAAGGAGGTGACAGCGAATATATCCGCAGAGATGGATTAAGTGATTTTATTTTAGAACGAGCAAAAGCCTTGTATGGTAAAACTGTAAGCAAAGAAGACATTTTCTATTACGTATATGGCTTTTTGCATAGCCCGGAATACCGCATCAAATTTGCCAACGACCTAAAGAAAATGCTTCCTCGTTTGCCATTGGTTGAGGATGTAAGAGATTTCTGGAAGTTCAGCAAAGCCGGCAGGGAATTAGCGGAATTGCATATTAATTATGAAAATGTTCCTGCTTATGAGGGTCTTGACCCCACCCCGGCCCTCCCCAAAGTGGAGGGAGATATCCACGATTTTTACCGGGTACAAAAAATGCGTTTTCCAGGGAAAGACCAAAAGGACAGTATTATTTACAACAGCAAAATTGTAATTGAAAATATCCCGGCTAAGGCTTATGAATATATTGTAAATGGCAAATCTGCCATCGAATGGATCATGGAGCGGTACCAGGTAACAGTCCACAAGGAAAGCGGTATTAAAAACGATCCGAATGATTGGGCTGTTGAGGTGGGGAACCCGAGGTATATTCTGGATTTGTTGTTGAGTATTATTAATGTGAGTGTGAAGACGGTGGAGATTGTTAATTCACTTCCAAAACTTGAGTTTAATGAATAAATACTTTTATTAAATAAATTATGACTTCACAGCTCTATTCTGTTAACCAACATCTTATTGAAACCATCCTTGCATGGACTAAATCAGGTGAAATAGCAATTCCTGAAATTCAAAGACCGTTTGTCTGGGAAACAACAAGAGTCAGGGATTTAATGGATTCATTATATCGTGGTTACCCGATTGGATATTTGATCGCCTGGAAAAATCCAAATGTAAGGCTAAAGGACGGTACCTATTCAGAAGGAAAGAAAGTGCTAATAGATGGTCAACAGAGAGTAACTGCAATGGGAGCAGCTATCCTTGGAATGCAGGTTATCAATAGTGACTATAAAAAGACAAGAATCAAGATAGCTTTTAATCCTATCACTGAAGAGTTTCAGGTTCAAACCCCAATTATGGTGAAAGATAGTGTCTGGCTACCTGATATTGCTGAGGTTTTTAAGGCACATTCGCACTCGTTTTCAATGATTACAGAATATCTTAATAAGAACCCTCAAATAGATAGAGATAAAGCAATAGGATCAATTAATAATTTGTTCAGTATTGGGAAAAAACAAATTGGTATGATTGATCTTGAATCAGACCTTGATATAGAGGTAATTA
>CAYGFI010000239.1:0-5840 GCA_964349045.1 uncultured Chitinophaga sp. | reverse complement strand
GATATATTTTGGAGTATCATTCATTATCTAAAAGGTTGAAAGTTTGTAAATTAAGTTTAGAACACCAGGTTTTTATATAGTCAATATTTTTCTCGGGATTAAGCAATAAATTTTCAATATCAGACATTTGTTTTTCGCTCTGAGATTGTTGAATCCAAATAATTTTTGCAATAATTAAATCATCAAGGTTAATAACCCAAAGTTCTGTATCAAGTTCCTTTATCCGAGACCGACGCTGAAATGCAAATGTAAAATATTCAGAATCTTTTCGTATCATAAAATCAATTTTGAAACCTGTAGAATGGTCAATAATATTGAACATTCCCTGCCTTTTAATTTCGTTTTTGATTACATTTTTGTCAAAGTAGCTGTTTGGAAATAAATTAATAAATTCATCAATTCTGTTTTCGGAAAGTTCAATTACAATATCTATATCGCGCGTCATTCGTGGAATTCCGTAAATGTTTAATGCTATACTACCTGAAACCATGTACTTTATGTTATTATCATCAAGTTGCCGGCAAACGTTCTGCAATAGTTTTAAAATCATGGTTTTAGTATTTTCCGAAATTCAATTTTTTAGAGAGTGAAGTAAAAAGTGATATTTTTTTGAAAGGTATCGTTTTTCGGCTTTTTATGCAAAATGAATTATATACAGATGAAAGGAACAACTTTTCATTCTTCGGGATCTTCTTCAAAACCATGAAACGGAATTTCATCGTCGGGGTCTTTGTCGAAAGGCCCGACACCCGGAGGATTGAAAAGTCCCCAACGGTCAATTACGTAATCCCATTTGTCAAATCCTGCCACCCAGGTTATAAACAGGAGGCGGTATTCTTCAATAAGTTCTCTGATGATTTTATAATACTCAACATATTCAAAATCGAACATTTTAAGTGCGTACTGTTGCACCATCAGGTCACGTGCAGCTTTTCGGATAATAGCGGCATTTTCCATTTTAAGGTCATATAATCCTGCCGCCTCAGCGCCGGCCACCTTTACGGTTAATTGTGCCGCATCACTTACCATCATGGCCTTAATTTCCATAAGGTATTTATCATTCTCTGGGATAAGATCGGCAATTTTGATTACGATATCAAGGATTTCTTTTCCTTTCTGGTATATCGGAAGTTTTTCCGGCTTTATGATTTCATCGTCTTCGTCGGAGTTCATTTTTCATTATTTTTAAATAAGTACTCAATTACCTTAGTTCGTTACTCTTTTATTTCACGCAAAGTCTTTGCTCTGCTGCCCGCGTGTCGCTGAAGCTTCAGCGCTCCGCCGTCGGCAAGCCTTTGGCGACCGATGGTAGGCACAAGCTGTGCGAAAGCGATGTGAAAAGTACGCAAAGTGTTGATTATTAATACTTAGTTAATTGTTTGATTTTTTTAATGAGTTGATAATGAGTGAAATGGAAAAGTTTGACGAACCATTACAATTATACAATAATAATTAATTTTCTGATTTGTGATATAAGGTAGTATTAAACGATGAAATCCGGATTGGGACTGTTTACACTTCCCGGGCTTCAAATTTATACAACACTACCCTGTAACTCATTTCAATTAACTTACTAATTAGAAACATAGGGACATACCTGAATTATTGCAAGAAAAGAATCCTTGCAGGGTAAAAAATATTGGCAGATAAATTACTTATATATTACTTTGCACAAACCCTTGAACTATGAAAACACTTTTGAAAAAGGACAAAGTACCATACTCACGCAAACCTTCCGGCATGAGCGTTGATGAATGGCAGACCCAACTCAGAAAGCAATTTGCAGGAGATCAGCGTTTCAAAATAAAGAATATTGGGAATCATCCTTTTTTCTCCGACTTTGAAGTCTTTAATCCTGAATCTCAAAATACGTACAAGGTTTCAGTCCGCGACAATATTAAAAGCTATCATTTTTGCACTTGCCCGGATTTTTCAATTAATAATCTGGGCACATGTAAACATATTGAATATGTTCTGCAGAATTTTGAGAAGTATAAAAAATACAACAAGTATTTTTCTGCAAGGCAGAAAAATGGCTATTCTTCTTTGAGCGTTTTTTATGGGAAGGAAAGAAAAATAAGACTAAAAAAAGCAGATTTCATTGCGTTTTTTGAGGATGAAAATTCGTTTTTTGATGAAGATGGATTTTTATTTCCAAACAAATTATCAGAATTGGGATCCTTCATTCAGAAAGCAAAACTTATCGATTCAAATTTGAAGGTATATCCCGATATCTTTGAGATGATTTTCCAGCAACGTAAAGTAGAAGATCGTAAAAAACTTGTTGCTGAGATTTTCCCCACGGGCGGCGATAGCAATATCTTTGAAGGACTGATTTCTACTCGTTTATATCCTTACCAGAAAGAAGGAATAATTCGAATCGTGGAAGCAGGCAGGGTGCTTTTAGCAGATGATATGGGGCTGGGCAAGACCATTCAGGCAATTGCAGCGATTGAATTATTTCATAAGCACCTGAATGTTAATAAAATTCTAATTATCTGTCCAACCTCCCTGAAATATCAATGGAAGAGTGAAATACATAAATTTACTGGCAGGAATTCATTAATTATTGAAGGATTAATTCATAAACGGAAAACTGAGTATGCTAAAAATGATTTTATAAAGATTATCAGCTACGGCGCTGGCAGAAATGATCTTGAATTTATAAATGCCTGGAGTCCTGACCTGGTGATCATTGATGAAGCACAGAGGATTAAAAACTGGAAAACACAGACTGCCCAATCGGTAAAGAAGATCAGGTCGGAGTATGCCATTGTGCTTACAGGCACTCCGTTGGAAAACAGAATTGATGAGATCCATTCAATAGTTGAATATATTGACCGGTACAGGCTGGGAGCTCTGTTTAGATTTCTCGATAATCATCAGGTAATGGATGAAAATGGCAAACTCACCGGTTACAGAAACCTCAGGAACATTAACAAAACACTGGAAGGAATACTCATCAGAAGGACCAAAAAAGAAATTGCAGACCAGTTGCCCAACAGAATCGATAAAAATTATTTTGTGGAAATGACCGAAGAGCAAATGGCTGATCATAACAGTTATTATGATCATGTATCCCAATTAGTGAACAAGTGGATACGAACCGGTCATCTTAGTGAAGAAGAAAGACAACAACTTTTATCATATCTGAATTGTATGCGAATGGTTTGTGATTCAACTTATATTCTTAATCCAAAAACAAACCATGGGAATAAAATAAAAGAAATCTCAGGTATTATTGAAGAATTAACCGAAAACCCGGAAAACAAACTGGTAATTTTCAGCCAATGGAAACGCATGTTTGACCTTTTAATAAAGGAACTAAATGAAAAAAACATTTCCTATGAATATCTTAATGGAGACATTCCTGCAAGCCAGAGACAAGTCATAATTGAGAAGTTTCAGAAGGATCCGGATATTAAAATATTTCTTTCCACAGATGCCGGAGGAGTAGGAGTTAACCTTCAAGCTGCAAACATATTGATTAATATGGATTTACCCTGGAATCCTGCTGTGCTGGAGCAAAGAATCGGAAGAATTTACAGGTTAGGACAAAAGAAACATATTAATGTGTTCAATTTTATTGCTAAAAGCACCATTGAACACAGGATATTACATTTGCTCGATTTTAAAAAGTCTGTTTTTACCGGTGTTATTGAAGATGAAGGAAAAGACGAAGTCATGCTGGAAGGTTTCATGGATTCTGTCAGAGCTCTTACTGAAGTTGATACCGAAGCGTTCATTAGGAACTCTTCACTAAATTCAGTTCTTCAAAAAACAGAAAATGAATCATTTGGCAAAGACGTTTTGAAACATCCCCCGATAAAAAATCACCTCGTTGCACCAGAGGAAAACAAACCGGAAGAAAATTCGGGAATCGTTAAAGTGGACGCATCTTCCGGCTCATTTTTTAAAAAACTTGGAGGATTATTAAGAATGATGGCTGCAAAAGTACTGGGCAGGAAATGAATCTTTGATTTTTTAATCTTTTAAAAGTTGTTCGGTCATCGATAAAAAATCCACCTAAAGTCAGAGAATGATGAAAGGATGTTTTTAATTCGTATCAGGTTTCGGAATTGTATTCGGCAAATAACTATGCACACTTTTTCGCAATTAGGAGTGCACAGGTTTTAGCAAATAACAATGCACAGGAATTGTTGCAGACGGCGTTGAAAGAGGCGTTAGAACCAAAGCATTTTCTTTATATGGGACAAATCCTTCTTTCTCTATTAAGTAATTTTTCAGCTTATCGAAAGTATTGCTGTCTTTTATCATTATCCCAAAATCGATGTCGCTGGTTGCCCTTTTTGGTGGTTTCTCATGTACTCCCCGCATCCAGATATCCCTTGCGGTTGCACCAACCAGATAAAAGTCAATTCCGAATTTACTGAATCCACGTTCCAGTGCTTCAAATATTTCTTTATAGTTACCCTCGCTCCGGATTTTATTAAAGGGTATTTTCAATAAGTTGCTCATATATCTTTTGTGCTGTTTCCATACATCTTCTGTTACCTGTGGCCAATAAATCCGCATACGCTACTATTGGCGGAACAATATTTTTAAAGGGTTTTTTGTCCTTCCAGAATTTCTCGTAAACAATGACGTTTCCTTCAGCGTAAGGTAGTAACCTATACTCTTTTATCAGGTTTGCCTTTTTTTCATTGGTATATAAAGTCAGGACTTCCGGCTGAAGATAATCTGTATAGATATTCCCGGCACCTTCGCCACCCCATTGTGTAAGGGTTCTTTCCAGATTTAAATCTTTCCATCGAATAAACTCATTTGGATTATTAAATCTGAAATTACCAATATATAATGTTGGCTTTAGTTTTTCTGTATATGCTGTAACCCACTTTTGTAATAACTCTTTTCTATTAGTCAGTTTAAGCCCCTTATCGTTGACTCTTAAGGCATATCCTTCTTCAATCAGACCATTATGGATGAGTTTGACATTGCCAATAGCTATGCCTGCATTTCTGGCAATTTCACGGTAGGTATCATTTATCTCATTTTCATTTGTTAAGAAGAGGAATATTGCCTTTAGTCCCGCTTTTGTAAATGCTCTGCCATACTTCTCAGGTTGGAGATATTTATTTCGTTTTCCCTCTACCTTTAAAAGAAAGTTCTCAGTTTCAATATTTATATTCCCATTCATTTCAATATAAGCTATTCCATGCTCCACAAGTACATCCTTTATTTTCGGAAACAGGTTTTCTGCGATTATCAGGAATGGTTTATACTCTTCTGCCAGATTAAATATCTGATTAAGTTGAAATTCCCTAAGTTCCTTCTTTATTTCTACATAGAACCTATTATTATGACCTTTATAATCAATAATCAAAGCACCATCAATATTTGGAATGAATGGTTTCTCCCAGAAAGCATTGATTTTATGCTCCTTAAGGATCTCGTTTATAACTGTATATATAAAATTATCTTCCATCTTGTTCAATTTTATCTAATGTTCACGTGACGTGAACAAGTAAATATATTGAACAATTTTATAAAAAGCAAAATAAAGAAAGTTGAGTTACTGCATAATTTCGAGGGAGGTTCACTTAGATAATATTGAACTTCCCTGGAAATGTTCAAAATGCAGAAATCATGGAACATTAATAGGTTGGTAGGGACTAGGTGGGATAATAATAAACAATAAAAAAATGCACCACATTTCTGCACCATTTAAACAATAAGTCTGTAAGAATTTGTCTTACAGACTTATACATTTACAAATAGTCGGGGTGAGAAGACTCGAACTTCCGGCCTCGTCGTCCCGAACGACGCGCGCTGCCAACTGCGCTACACCCCGGTTTTTTGCACTACAAAAGTAATTATTC
>CAYGFI010000238.1:0-5847 GCA_964349045.1 uncultured Chitinophaga sp. | reverse complement strand
AGTTACGGAGTTACGGAGTTACGGAGTTACGGAGTTACGGAGTTACGGAGTTACGGAGTTACGAAGTTACGAAGTTACGAAGGTTAAGAATTAATAAAATAAAATGGTATTTAACATATTACTTTGAAACCAAATAACATGGATAACTAACATTTTAATAACAGGATCCTGATGCCAATGCCCACTAAAAAGCCCCTATCCTGAATCCCTAAACCACTTAACTGCTAAACCCCTAAACTGCTAAACCCCTTAACATCTAAACCCCTAAACGTCCAAGCCAGTGGAAAGCAAAGAAAACATAAACCAGGACTTACTTTCAGGACTAAATTCAACCGATTCAAACATTGTGGCCGGGACAATACAGGAACTTCGCATGCATGGAAATGTAAGCGTATTGCCCGCGGTATTCTCTCTGCTGTTTTCGAAAAGAATGGTTCAACTAAATGACGATATTGTGAACCTGTTAAACGATGTGAAAGATCCACAGGCAGTTCCGGTATTTATGGAAGCGGTAAAAACCTTCAGGGGGAAAAAAGGTTTTGACCGGTTAGTGTCGGCCTGCTGGCAGTGCGGATTGAACTTTTCACCCTACATTGATGAGTTTATTGATATGGTCATTGAGGAAGACTATTATACATCGCTTGAAGCCTTTTCGGTAATTGAAGAGAATATTTCACTGTTGAGTTCACAACAAAGGTCAGCGAGGCTTGAATTTGTCCGTTCAAAGCTCGAATTATTATCCCCCGAAAAAAGACTTCTGGTAAATGAGATGATGTCGCTGCTTAGTACAATTTCAGGCCCAATCCGGTTAGATCCCGATCACTTCAATTAGTGCTGCGACGAGAAATACTTCATAAACTGGGCCCGTTCATATACAGCGGGATCACCCACGTTAGAGTAGTTCATTTTTCCTCTGAATTCTTCTATTGATTTATAATTATGTTCAATCATCCAGAATTCGAAGCGATCAATTAGTTTTGGAAGAAACTCAATTCCATTTTTATAGAGAACCGAACATACCTGAACCGCTTTTGCACCGGCAAGAACCTGTTTTACAGCGGCCTCACCACTGTGCACGCCTGTGGAAGCAGCAATGTCGATCAAAGGAACCTCGCTTGAAATGATTCCTACCCATCGAAGGCTGTTTCGGATATCTGCAGGCGAACTGAATACTTCTGATGAGATGATTTTCATGTCTGCTATGTTGATATCGGGCTCATAGAAACGGTTAAAAAGCACCACACCGTCGGCTTTTCGGAAATAAAGCTGGTTCACCAGGTAGGTAAGATTTGTGAAATGATACCCAAGCTTAATGATAACCGGGATGCTGATTTTCTTTCTTATTCCTTCCAGTAAATTGTAATAGATCTTCTCATATTCATGTGGTGATTTTTCTTTATTCACGGGGAGGAAAAACACGTTCAGTTCCAACGCGTCCGCTCCTGCTTCCTGAATCCGGGTTGCAAAATCCATCCATTCTGAAGCGCTTATGCAGTTTATGCTGGCAATTACAGGAATATGAACGGCACGTTTAGCATCCCGGATCAGGTTAAGGTATTCACTTACACTGTTATCGCGGGTATATGCTTTTACATAATCCAACGCCTCCGGGTAATCAGAGCCATCCAGGTTTTTCATTGTTTCATGGCTGATCTGCTCCTCAAACAATGATTTCAGCACAATGGCGCCGGCCCCGAGAGAATCGAGTTTTCTGATTTTATCAAGTGAGCTTGTTATCCCGGAGCTACTGATAATAAATGGGTTCCTTAATTTTAATCCCGCGTAGGAAGTGGAGAGATTAGCCATAATGATTTCATTTTGATTCAAAGATAATTTCTTTCACCAAATATTAAGCTACCCACCCTGATAATGGTAGCTCCTTCTTCAATAGCAATTTTATAATCGCCCGACATACCCATGGAAAGTTCTGAAAAATAGTCCTTTTCACCAAAATATTCCTGCTTACATGCATTAAAAATTTCTTTCAAATGCCGGAACTCTGTTCTGATCTGATCCATATTCTCAGTAAATGTTGCAATCCCCATTAAACCTCTTATTCTTACGTTTTCAAGATATTTAAACTCAGGAGACCCCAGTATCTCCGTCAATTCCTCCTTTTCCAGTCCGAATTTAGTTTCCTCCTTTGCAATATATAACTGGAAAAGTACATCAATTACCCTGTTTGCTTTGATTGCTTCCTGGTTAACTGTTAAAAGGAGTTTCAGACTGTCGACCGAGTGAATGAGTTGAACAAACTTAGCAATATATTTAACCTTATTGGACTGGAGATGGCCAATAAGATGCCACTCAATATCCCGGGGGAGTTGCGTGTATTTGTCAGTTAGCTCCTGAACACGGTTCTCTCCAAAAATCTTATGTCCAATTTGGTAAACGGCAAGAATATCCTCCACAGGTTTTGTTTTACTTACGGCAACAACTTTCACTCCCCGGGGGATAGAATTGAGGAAAGATTTAATGTCGTTATCGGAAAATTTCACCTGGAATAATTTTTTCAAATGTACGAAAAAACCATAGAGGGAACTATGCAGGGATAATAGTTCCCGGGTCAGATCCAGGAAAATTTAAGCGCAGAACACGCCAGGGCGTGTACGCCGGGACGCAAAGGAAACGCAATTTTTATGCTGCGTTTTTTTGTTGTGCCTTTGGTCACCACAACCGTCACAACCGTCACGAATCGTCACGCCGTCAAGAAATCAACAAAAAATTCAACAGAAGATTTTATTATGTTCAAAAATTGCCGTTCTGAAAAAAGGAATAAATTTCATATACTTGCATTCGAAATTAAAATTTTAAAGAATTATGAAGATAACGGTGGTTGGAGCGGGAAATGTTGGAGCAACTGCCGCAAATATCCTTGCAGAAAAAGAAGTGGCAAATACGGTAGTATTGCTCGATGTGGTAAAGGGTCTTGCCGAGGGTAAATCCCTTGATATAATGCAGATGGCCCCCCTGGCATTATTTGACACACGTACCGTCGGTGTTACTGATGATTATTCTGCAACTGCCGGTTCCTCGGTAGTGATCATCACTTCAGGATTAGCCCGGAAACCGGGTATGAAACGTGAGGATCTGCTGGAAGCCAATGCTCATATTGTAAAAAATGTTACGGAGAATATCATGAAATATTCCCCGGATGCCATACTGATCATTGTAAGCAACCCCCTTGATGCCATGACCTACGTGGCATATAAAGTAGCCGGAATTCCGTGTTCCAGGGTTATGGGTATGGCAGGATTGCTCGACACAGCGCGTTACAGGGCATTCCTGGCAGAGGAACTGAATTGTTCGGTTAAAGATATTCAGGCGGTAATCCTGGGTGGACACGGCGATGATATGGTTCCCCTGATGAACTATACAACCCTCAGCGGAGTGCCGATCCGGCAGTTATTACCGGACGAAAAACTTCATGAGATCATCAACCGTACCCGAAAAGGAGGCGGTGAGCTGGTAAACCTGATGGGTAAATCGGCCTGGTACGCACCCGGATATGCTGTAGTCCGTATGGTAGAAGCCATCATAAAGAACCAGAGAAGATATTTCCCATGCAGCGCCTATTTGCAGGGAGAATACGGACAGAATAATATTTATTTCGGAGTACCGGTAAAACTGGGTAAAAAAGGGATAGAACACATCCTCGAAATTAAACTGGATAAGGATGAAAAGGCATTGGTGGAGATTTCGGCTAATAGTGTGAGGGAGAATATTGCTTATTTAGAGGGATTGAAGCTCTGGTGAATCACTATTCATTTTATTTCTCTTCTTCTTATTTCCTTTACGGCATCAATCATTGCATGAAATCCATCCACCGGAACATACCCGGGTATTGAATTCCCGGATCCAATGCCGTAACCCCCGGCTTTGGATCTGAACCTGGTCCCTTTCTCCAACACTTCATTGTAAACTTCTTCGTAAGTTTTAGTGCATAATGTATTTACATCAATTCCCCCGAATAACCCAATTTTATCATTGTATAAATCGATCCATGTATCGAAAGCAGCGATCTGGTCTTCATTGGAATGCTTTGCATCTATACCGGTTGCAATAATATCATCCATTACATCGAATATACATCCGCAACTGTGGAATAAAAACTTTTTACCCGCCGCATGAACCAGGTCAATCACTCTTTTATACTGCGGTAAAATATGGGTTTTAATGGTATCGGGAGATAACATGGTTGAAGTTTTATATCCCAGGTCATCTCCCATTCTGAAAAAAACAAAAATATCCGGGTAGTCCTGTATCATTTTTGACCAGAGTATAACATAAAGATCCCCGATTTTCTTAAACAGATCACTGAACAGCTCCGGATCCATATATTGCATTAAACATAGCTATTCGAAACCCACCAGGTCCTGGCTGGATTCAAAAATACTATATCCGCACCCCCCGTATGCTTTCATACCTGCCGGCATTACAGCCCTGATTGCATCCAGATGAGGTTTGTAAGCATTCCAGAATATAGCCGGAATTTCATCAAACGGGTATTTATTAAAATCGTCTCTTGTTTGTACAAATAGCTGAAAATGTGAACTCTTTTAGGTCATAATTTCAATTATATGTAATATATTTGTAATATCAATGACCTAATTGATAACTATCCTAATAATAAACATTGAATTCAGTCTATTTTTTTGTTTGGTAGGTTGTTTTAAATTTTATTAATATGAAACTCATTAATTTCACATTAATTTTTGTTTTCTTACTAAATTCCTGTGAAAGAGAACCTTCAGAGGATAAGCGATGTAATAAACAATATATTATCGCTGGAATTGCTACTTCCTGTTATATGAAAACTGATATCATCCCTGATTCAGTTATTTCTCCCTTTTTAGAGAATAATAGTTTAAAGAAATCTGTTAAGAGTACTTTTGAATCCTATGTAGATATGGGGCTTTATAGTGATAATGGTTTTTGGAATAAAATTGGAAATTTAGATTTCCAATTTAAGGCATATGCTTCTTTTGCAGCGGCTGGAAGCATAATAGACAATGGTATTAGCCTATTAACTTATGACAATGATTTTCTGGAATATAGCGTAAGTACAGATTCAATTTTTTTGGAAATATATGATTTTGGTGATACAATCCATAACAAAGATTTATGGTTGAAAACGGATGAAATTAGACTTAGTCGTTCATCCAGAATATTGTGCCCTCCCAGCTGCCCAGGAGAAGACTATACAATTAATGACTCATTAATTGATAAATACATTGGAATACGCGTAGCAAACCAATCAGACACAAGTTATTCTTGGTTTAAACTTAATGTTAAGGAAGGTTATATATTAACATTAAAAGAATTTGGTCGATATCGTAATTAAATATTGAATCATTCTTTACAAATATTAAGTCCAATTCTCACTAATTTATTTTTTTAACAAACTAAAGGTCAAAACTAAGTATTGAGGTCAGAATCAAGTTGATGTTTGTCGAATCTTTCTGAAGGAGAAACCTTTTTTTATTTTGTTAATATCATTCTTTTACTATCAATCTCAATACCATCGACGAGTAAATTATATATATATATGCCAGCATCAAATTCACCAGCCTGAATTACAATATATGAAGATCCATAGTGACTAATTGAATACGACATTAATTGTCTGCCTTCAAAATTATATACATTAATAGAGGCATTAACCTTCGTATCCGGTATAAAATACTTAATTTCTGTGCTTGCATTGAACGGATTGGGATTATTTTGATACAGTTTAGGAGTATTAGATATCTCAAAATCGTTGTCAGTTGAAAAAATGGTAGTGGATGATTTTATAATACTCCCCAAAAATAGGACCACTGGTTAAGTTGAAAAATAAGAATTAAT
>CAYGFI010000237.1:2498-5947 GCA_964349045.1 uncultured Chitinophaga sp. | reverse complement strand
CAAATCTACGCACACAACTTCAGCTTATAAAGACGGGGTTGGTAGAGGGGATACGTATAACTAACCTTGGGAACTATTCTTTTACTGGGAATGGCTCAATAAATACTTTTTCACAAGATATATATATCCAAAATGAAACCATTTCCTTAGATAGGTACATTACAGGCAATAACATTTTTGTGGGTCGTGCGGTTACAACTTCCAAACCCCAGGGTGATGTTACTATTAACAATGGCGTAAGTGTAATATTTGAAGCAATACAAAATGTTAGTTTTGAAGATGGATTTGAGGTAAAACCCGGAGGTACATTTCAAACAAAATAATTATTCGCTCTTTCTTTAATCAACAGATTACCTTTGTAATTTCTGTGCAAGGCTACGATACATATTTATCATTTTAAAGAAATAACTCGAACAAATACAACCTTCGAAATTACAAAGGAAGATGAAAAGAATAATTGCCAGTTGCATAGAAAATTTAAAGGAACAATTATCTATATAGGAAATAAACAATTCACCAAATACATCATCATGAAAAACCTAAGATTTCTGTGGATTTTCGTTTTAATCCTTGTCACAGCTTCATGCGAAAAAGACAAGCAAACTAACTTGTCGAATGACAAAATTTGCGGGTACGTGCAAAAAGGCCCTTATTTAAATGGCACCTCCATATCCATTTCAGAATTAACCGACGGACTGAATCCCAACGGTAAAATTTTCTCTTCTCAGATCACAGATAATATGGGTTCATTTGAGATCAACGATATGGAACTAACTTCACAATATGTTGAATTAAAAGCAGATGGATTTTACTTTAATGAAGTATCCAATGATAATTCATCCGCACAACTTACTTTATATGCTTTATCAGGTCTGTCTGACAAAAGCAGCTTGAATGTCAACATATTATCGAATCTGGAGAAAGAAAGAGTCAAGTACCTTGTCTCAAACGGGAGCAGTTTTTCTGATGCTAAAAAACAGGCGCAATCGGAAATACTTTCCATATTCGAGATCAGTAAAGCAGATATGACAGAGTCAGAGTTGCTCGATATTACTCAACCCGGTGAAGATAATGCCATATTACTGGCAGTTTCAGCAATTCTTCAAGGTTATTTAACTGTCGCGGACTTGTCCGAATTGCTGGCCAATATCAGTACGGATATTAGTGAAGATGGCATTTTGAACAGTCAGAATTTAGGATCTGCCCTTTTAAACAACGCAAAAATCATTAATCTGGATAATATCCGCCAAAATCTTGAAAGCAGGTATGAAACAATAGGTATGCGGGTTACTGTGCCGGACTTTGGAAAATACGTAAATCAATTCATTGATAATACTGATTTTGAATTTACTGCAATGATTGGGTATCCGGCAAACGGTATTTATGGTTTAAATATTCTTGATATAGTAAAAACTGAGTATTCACCGGGCATATATTCCATGATAGCTACATTACCGGAAGGTACAAGTTTAAAGGTAAAGGTGAAAGGGATGAACTGGAGTATGCCGATAGATCAGGTTAATACCGGATGGACATACACTGACTGGAATGTTAGCGATACATCAAGAACTTTTTTATCAACAAGAACCGGTGACCTCGATTATAAAATTTTTATTGATAGCCCCCGCGATAACACAGAATCGAATAATACAAAAATTTTTGTTTATGAGAATGGCATTGCCGAAGCTACATGGACCAAAGAGATTACAGTCACGGAATAGCTCCCAATGATCAGGAACAAACATATCTCAAATTATCAAGTGGTAGAAACGGGAGTAGTTCCCGTTTCTACCTCCAAAATTGTACTCAAAAAAATCCTTCCTGGCGTCTGTGAGAATTATTCTTAACCTGGCAAATGTTCACTACGAAGTAAATCAAAAATGGTTTTTACCGGGGAAAATGTAGCTTCCGGCACATCCACAAAGAACGTCAGCCATCCTGCCATGGAACCGTTCCAAAGCCCTGGCAGTTCAAGCGCTTTCAGAGAGCTTCCCCCCTGGGATTTTATGGCAATAAAGGCCATATCCGGGTCACGGTAATCTTCCAGTCTGAATTTTTCGCCTTTGTAATTGCAGGTATAACAAACCATATCAACCGGGTTAAAATGAGTGGCATCCCGAAAAATTTTATCCTGTTCAGGATCATTCAGATTAACCTGTGAACTTTCGATGACCTGTTTCGAAATATTTCCGGATTTGTCCGAAATCCAAAAGGGTCCCCCTCCCTGCTCACCAACATTTTTAACCATTCCACATACCCTGACAGGGCGATTCAGAATACTGTTTGCCAGTTTAACAAATTCATTATCCATCAGATTTGAAAGTTCCCTGGCTGATGATGCTGAAATGTACGTTTTGATAAAATCGACAATTTCCTTTTTTGACTCTTGTGAAAAACCTTTTTCAATTTGTACCAGAAATTCATGAATAAGCTTAACTCTCTCAACCAATATCCCCGCGAGAAGCTCTTTATACCTTACTCTTAAGCCTTTTGTCCTGTCTGGTGCAACGTTATCAATATTTCCGACAAAAACTATTATTTCCTTCAGATCCTGCATGTTATCGAGAAGAGCGCCATGTCCTCCGGGACGGAATAACAGCATGTCCCGCTCCTGGGTAAATGGCTTATTTTCCATATCTGCTGCCAGCGTATCGGTTGAAGGTTTCTGAACTGAGAACTCAACGTCAAAGTGTATCTTATCTCTTTCCAGGTACTTATTAATCAGCTTATCAGCAAGTGATTCAAATAGTTTCCGATGTTCCGGAGAAACGGTAAAATGTAATTTTACATGGTTATTTTTATCTTTAAGAAACATCGCGGCTTCAACAAAATGCTCTTCAAAAGCCGTTCTCGACTCACCTGTGTATTTATGAAATTTCAACAATCCTTTGGGCAATTCTCCATATGCCAATCCACGACCTGAAAGAAACAGGTCCAGGATTTCGTCATATTTTCCTGTCTCCAGCAATGATTCCAGGTCAAATCCATTGATCTTACACTGAACAGCCAGATCATCAAAAAAGGAATAGTTTCTCAAATCCTTAAAAAACCCGAGCACGTCAGGCATTTTACTTAAGGTTTTGGAATAATCACCGGGAGTACCAATGAATTCACTTAAAGCTTCAAAAAGCTGTTTAAACATACGCGACGCGGCGCCTGACGCGGGCACAAATTTTACAATTGAAATTCTATCCTTTTCTTTTTGAAATAAGCTTGCATAAAAGTCTATTTTCTTTTGGTCGAAAATCTCAATACCATCATCAGGAATTGCCGGTCTTACCAGCTTAACAGGAGCAATTCCTTTTTTAAAAATTTCCAGTTGTCGTGAAACCTGTTCCAGGCTTATTCCCCTGTCTGACAATTGTTGAAGCTGCGATGATGTAAACATTTCCTTATTTTTTATCCTCACGTTTCAATTCGTGAAGAATGTATCATTGGCAGTCGTGTGA
>CAYGFI010000237.1:0-2488 GCA_964349045.1 uncultured Chitinophaga sp. | reverse complement strand
TCCCCTTTTTTTTCGAAAATTTTCCGGATTCCGGTATGAAAATTTTCAATAGAAATTGGGATAAACCTGCTTGCGGTACCGAGCATAACCATATTTGATGAGCGCACTGATCCTGTTTCACCGGCTATTCCCTCTGCATTGACATAGATATGGTTTGGAATTTTCCTGATCTCGGTAAGAATTGCCTGTTTATCAGGATAATTTTCGATGTTTATGAATGGTTCCGTATTGGTAACAATCCATCCGGCGCCTGACAGCCATGGGATATACCGCAATGATTCCATTGGTTCCACAGAGAGGATCAGGTCGGCCCGTCCCAACGGGATCAGATCGGAAGCCACAACTTTATCGGAAATTCTGAGGTGAGACTGTACAGCGCCTCCCCTCTGACTCATACCATGAACTTCAGCCTGTTTGAGGAAGAGCTTATCTTCAAGAGCTGCCATCCCTATTACCGCTGCAATGGAGAGAATCCCCTGGCCTCCTACACCTGCCAATATTATATCTGATTTCATTCCCTGGTTTTTTTAATTTCCCTGTGACGTCTTCCCGCGGTCTGAATACATTCCCTTTCAGCAATGATAACGGATACTCCCTTGTAAGCAAGCTCCTTTTCAATGATCTGAATATTCTCTGCCTGGTTCTTTTTCAGAGGGATTAATGAAATGATATGTTCCGGCTCTACACCGATACCTTCGCATATTTCCCTGATTCTACCCGTTGCAGAGGATGTCTGACCTCCTGTCATTCCGGTTGTGCTGTTATCGGAAATTATAACAGTAATTGCAGTTTTCTCAACAACAGCGTCCAGAAGTCCGGTCATTCCGGAATGAGTGAAGGTAGAATCACCAATTACCGCAACAGAAGGGAATAATCCGGCATTTGCTGCTCCTTTAGCCATAGTGATGGAAGCTCCCATGTCGACGCAGGAATTAATTGAATCGTATGGGGCCAACGCTCCCAGGGTATAACAGCCGATATCGGAAAACACCCTACCCTTTCCATATTGCTCAATTGCCTGGTTAAGAGCGAGGTAAACATCAGCATGACTACAACCTTTGCAAAAAGCAGGCGGCCTTGGGGTAACAATTTCCGGAACGTGCCGGAATTCCGGTTCAACAATATCCAAAGCTTTTGCCACAATATTTGGATTCAGCTCGCCATCGCGGGGCAGGCATCCATCCAGCCTCCCTCTTATTTTATAAGGAAGGTTAAAAAATCCTCTTAATGATTCTTCAGCAATGGGATAACCCTCTTCAAGGACAAGGAGTTCATCTGTTTCAGAAGCAATCTTTTTTATAAGTTTTAAAGGGATTGGATATTGATTTATTTTAACAACCGGGTAATGCAGATTGTAGTTAATTTCATTTTCGAGATAATAATTGTAAGCCAGTCCGCACGCGATAATTCCCCGTTTACGATCCTTCCCCTGAATAAAAACGTTATTTCCCGAATTTTCACTTGCTTCCATAAATGCATCCTGAACCTTTAACAGGCTTTTATATCGTACCCTGGCCAATGCCGGCAAAAGAATGAATTGTTTGAGGTCATCCGGTAATTTCAGGTTATTTTGTTTTTTCTTTTCACGGGGGATCACACCTGCCCTTGAATGAGAGAGTCGGGTTGTTATCCGCAACATAACCGGAAATCTGAACTTTTCGGATAAAGCAAATCCATAATGGACCAGGTCGTATGCTTCCTGCTGGTTGGATGGCTCCAGAACCGGTATCAGGGCAAATTTTCCATAAAACCTTGAATCCTGCTCATTTTGTGATGAATGCATAGAGGGATCATCGGCCACAACCACTAACATACCACCGTTGACACCGGTAATAGCCGCGTTCATAAATGGATCAGCGGCTACATTCAGTCCGACATGCTTCATACAAACCATAGACCGTTTACCGGCATAAGACATTCCCAGTGCCGATTCCATGGCGGTTTTTTCGTTACAGGACCATTGACAATGAATCGATTTTTCAACTGCTTCCTTTGAGTTTTGCACGTACTCAGTAATTTCCGTTGATGGTGTTCCCGGGTACGCATAAATGCCCGAAATACCGGCGTCTATGGCCGCCTGAGCAATAGCCTCATCACCAAGGAACAGATAATTTTGCATAAGGTTTTCAAATTTTTATTCTCAAAAATAGGAAAAAGAAGATGACTTTGGGATGTTGTGCAATAGTATTAAACAGCGCCGGGGATTAATCAACATATTTTCCACGGTTTTTGGATAACGGATTAAGCGCAGAAACCGCAAGCGGTTACGCGAGGGCGCAAAGGGAACGTGGTTTTTTATATTCGTTTTTTTATTGCGTTTTTCAAACCGCGCCATTGCGTATCCCGCGAAGCGGGATTCCGCGCTTAACTTTTTAGGATGAAGGATTAAGCGCAGAAACCGCAAGCGGTTACGCGAGGGCGCAAAGGGAACGCGGTTTTTTATATTCGTTTTTTTATTGCGTTTTTCAAACCGCGCCATTGCGTATCC
>CAYGFI010000236.1:0-5958 GCA_964349045.1 uncultured Chitinophaga sp. | reverse complement strand
GTCGGGAGTCGGGAGTCGGAAGTCGGAAGTCGGGAGTCGGGAGTCGGAAGTCGGAAGTCGGGAGTCGGGAGTCGGGAGTCGGAAGTCGGAATTATATATTTTGAAAATTAATTACCTTATAAACTTTAGGAACTTTATGAATTTTCAACTCAACGCATTTTTCAAATCCTCAAGTAAGTCATCGATATGCTCAATACCGATAGAAAGTCGTATAAGGTTATCAGTTACTCCTATTTTCTGCCGCAATTCAGGTGGAAAAGATTCATGGGTCATTAAAGCAGAATAGTTTGCAAGAGATTCTACTCATCCCAGGCTATCGGCAAGTTGAAAAATCTTTAATTTTTTAAAAAAAATATTCGCTTCTTTTAATCCACCTTTGATGCGAAAGGAAACCAATCCGCCAAAGCCTGACATTTGTTTTTTTGCAATTTCATGACCCGGGTGATCAGTCAGACCGGGGAAAAACACCTTTTCTACATTTGGCAGGGTTTCCAGGAATTCTGCAGCCTGGATGGCATTTTGTTCATGTTGCCTCATCCTGATAGCAAGGGTTTTAACACCCCTGAGAGTCAGCCACGAATCAAAGGGAGAAGGAACCGCCCCAACTGTTTTCTGAACCAGCAGTATCTTCTGGTAAATTGCCTGATCGTTAAGAATGACTGCTCCTCCAATTAGATCAGAATGTCCGTTGATATATTTGGTGGTACTGTGTACAACAATATCTGCGCCCAGTAATAAGGGTTTTTGAAAGTATGGAGTTGCAAAAGTATTATCCACAACAACTATTGCATTCTTCTCATGCGATATTAAAGTGATTGCACAGATATCAAAGATTTTCAGTACCGGGTTGGTTGGTGTTTCAATCCAGACCAATTTTGTTTCGGGAAGAAAAGCATTACGAATTGCAGCTAAATCGGTAAAATCGGTAAATGTAAATCGTATATTATTTGGTTCAATAATTTCTTTGATCAGCCGGTAAGTGCCGCCGTACATATCAATAGGTACAATAGCATGGTCGCCCGGGCGTAACATGGATAGAATGGCATGTTCGGCTGCCAGTCCTGAAGAAAACGATAATCCATAATTCCCTTCTTCAAGGGAAGCAAGGCAGATATCCAGCGCGGTTCGGGTAGGATTCGCAACGCGGGAATACTCGTAACCTTTATGCTTGTTGACTTCTTCCTGTGTAAATGTGGATGTCTGGTAAATAGGAACAATTGTAGCTCCGGTTGCTTTGTCGGCTTCCTGTCCCGCCCATATGGCTTTGGTTTCGAAATGCATGGTAATTTAGATTGATTTTAATTTACCAAAAGTAAGAAACCACCTTGAAAGTTCATGCTGGTTTTACAATAATTCTATTGTGCAGGTAATTTAAAATCTCTTATACATTTTATCGACTGATTTACTGTATATTTGAATTTTGATCACAAATTTTCGTTTCTGATTTTTTTACATTTAGCTAAATACCATGTTCTTAAAAACCGAAAAACAGGAAGCAAACTGGCTAAAGAGGATCTCCTTACAGTTTATGGATGAGAAAGTCTTTCAGAAAATCGAGAAATCATCCACTAAATTAACATTTAAAAAAGGGGAAACAATTATTAAGCAAGGAGGCTTATCCACACATATTGCCTACCTTGAAAAAGGAATTGTGAAGTTTAATTATGAAAACGAAATTAATAAAAATCTGATAATCACAATAGTGGCAGCTCCAAAGATTCTTGGAGGTGCAAATCTCTTTTATAAAGATAATAACCTTTTTTCATTTATTGCAGTTGAAGATTGTGTTGTTACCCTCATTGACTCATCTGTCTTACTCAGCGTTATGATGGAAAACGCAAGGTTTTCAATAATGCTATTTCAGGTGGCTTCCGAGATGTTTAAAAAAGCAGTTTTGAATTTTATAAGTCTTGCCTACAAGCAGAAAGAAGGCCGGATTGCTGATATCCTGCTTTACCTTTCCGCGGAAGTTTTCCATAATAAGAAGTTTATCCTTTCATTGACACGTAAAGAGTTGGCTGAATTTGCGGGTTGCTCTACAGAAAATGTTATAATGACATTATCGAGATGGCAAAATGAAGGAGTCATTACAATTGAAGGTAAACAAATTGAAATGATTGATATTGAGAAACTTTACCTGATCAGCAAAATAGGGTAAATATGCTCACAAAAAAAACACGATATGCCATGCTGGCTATGAGGCGGCTTGCAAGAGAGTATGGAAATGGCACCATGATGATTAATGAAATTTCTGAACTGGAACTGATTCCAAAGCGATTTCTGGAATCTATCCTCCTCGAATTGAAGAATAACGGCTTCCTGTCCAGTAAATTAGGAAAAAAGGGGGGCTATTATCTAATTAAAAAACCCGAAGAAGTAAGTCTGCTCGAAATTGTTCGCTTATTCGAGGGCGCCGTAGCACTAATTCCCTGTACTTCAACAAAATACTATCAGGCTTGTGAAAATTGTAAAAATGAAGAAAAATGTTCTATCCAGTCCGTATTTCAGGATATAAGGGATTATACATACAATACACTTAAGTCAAAAACCCTGGCAGATCTCATTGTATGATATTTTACACAAAAAAACTATTATTGGCGTAATTAATCCAAAGTGATTCAACCGAATTGCAAAAGAGTCATATATCTTTGAACAAATTATTCATTTTTGATATTATATTATAGGTTCAGGTTTTAAAAAAGAAACCTTTGAACCTTTAGAAAAACTTAAACATGCCCATTAACGTACCAAATAACCTCCCTGCAATAGATGAATTAAAGAATGAAAACATCTTTATCATGGAGGAGGCCCGTGCCATTAAGCAGGATATCCGGCCTTTGCGAATTGCCCTGCTGAATCTGATGCCTCTGAAAATTGTTACGGAAACAGACCTCATCCGTACTCTTTCCAATACTTCCCTGCAGCTCGAACTGGATCTTTTTTATATGGACGAACACGAATCGAAAAATACGCCCCGTGAACATCTTAAGGTCTTTTACAAAACTTTTGACCAGATCAAACACAGACGATACGATGGATTGATTATCACGGGCGCTCCGGTTGAAATGCTGGAATTTGAAGAAGTCGATTACTGGAAAACGCTTTGTGACGTACTGGAGTGGAGTAAAACCTATGTAACCAATACACTTCATATCTGCTGGGGAGCCCAGGCAGGATTATATTATCATTACGGTATAAAAAAATATCCACTGCCTAAAAAAGCATTTGGAATTTTCGATCATAACATCACCGATCCGAAAGTACCGTTGGTTCGCGGTTTCGATGATGTTTTTCCGGCCCCGCATTCCCGTTACACCGAAAATCGGATTGACGACCTTCAAAATCACCCGGATCTGTTCCTGCTGGCTTATTCCGACAAAGTAGGATCCAATATTGTTATTTCAAAAGACGGCCGTCAGATCTTTATTTCCGGGCATCTTGAATACAATCCGCTTACTCTTAAAAAAGAATTTGACCGGGATGTTTCGAAAGGTCTGCACATCGAAGTTCCCGAAAATTATTTTCCTGATAACAATCCGGAAAATCCTCCTGTAACGCGCTGGAGAGCGCATGCCAATTTGTTGTTTTCGAACTGGCTGAATTATTATGTTTACCAGGAGACGCCTTACGATTGGAAGTAAGAGAAGACTAAGCGCAAAGTCGCCATGGCGCAAGGGTAACGCTAACTTAAATTTGTGCTTTTCAATTTGAGCAACGCTTTCGCGCAGTTTGTACCTCCCATCGGCCGCCAAGCGCCAAAACTGAAGCTTTAGCACAAGCGCCCGGCGAAACGCAGTAAACAGAGTAAAGCCTCTGCGAGATTGCGCTTAACAATTTAAATGTCGGCGTCCTTCAAAAACGCCTTAAACTCGGCAAGAAGCTGCAACCTGTCAACCGGAACAACCCCTGCCCGTTCACATACCTGTCCGCCGGCCAGGTTAGAAATCGCCGCGACTTCAATGGGTGGTAAACCCGCGGCCAGACAAAGGCAGGCCAGACTGATTACCGAATCACCGGCTCCCGAAACATCTGCAATATCTCGTATTTCGGCAGAAATATGATGGTATTCATTTTTATCGTTAATCATGATTCCCAGTTCGGAAAGCGTAACCATAACCATTTTGTGATCCCTTGATTTTCTTAAGTCTTCCATCGCGCCGGCAATACTTTCCAGATCGTGCCTGTCGATCTCTGCTTTTAGTCCCTGGTTAAGCTCTTTAAAATTCGGTTTAAAAAGACTTACTTTTTCATAAATTAAAAAGTTCCTTTTTTTCGGATCAACCAGGACCGGAACCTTTTGTTTATTGGCCACCTTAATTACATCATAAATAATTTTCGGAGTAATTACGCCCTTATCATAATCCTGAAAAATTACGGAATCAATTTTCCCTTCAGTCAGCATATTCTCAATAATTTCAATAAGCCGTTTTTCCGGATCGGGATGGATGTAATCATCCTGCTCCTCATCAAGCCGCAACAGGTGTTGGTTCCCGCTGATCACCCTGGTCTTCATGGTTGTCATCATCCTCGGATCAATAATTATCCCTATATCCGTGAGATTCTGAAAAGTCATCAGATCGATGAATTCTTTTCCACGGTCGTCATCCCCGATAACCGAACACAAAATAGGTACAGCGCCCATGGCCTTGATATTGAGGGCAACATTGGCTGCCCCTCCCAAACGTTTCTCAACATGGATATTCGATAATACAGGAACCGGAGCTTCAGGTGAAATGCGGTCCACCCGGCCCCAGAGGTAGGTATCGATCATTACATCACCAATAATAAGTACTTTCTGTTTTCTGAAACTCTTAAAAAGCTTGTCGATATCGGTATTTTCAAACATTGTGGATGACTTTCGCAATTGAAGTGATAATAAGGTTATTTTAAGTTTTTCTTTTCATACCACGAGTCCGGCTCCCTCAGTTCAATTTCGATTCCGGTCCTTAAAACCTCGTCATAGAAAGGGTTACTTAAACTAGTTTCATTAGATGATATCGGATATGGTTCAATACGGGTATCAAATTTTGATGCAATAATCATTAATTGCACTTGCAAATCGAACTTCTCACTATCATCTAAATCATTGATAACCAATGCCAAGTCAATATCACTATCAGGATTATCAGATTTATTTGCATACGAACCAAACAGAAAAGCTTTCACTAACCGCTTGTCATATTTTGCAATTGTTGCAATATATTCACCTATGATTTTATTTGTTCTTTTATCCATACCCTGATTAGTTTAAGCTTTTTAATCCATTCCGAAGTAAAATCAGGTGAACACATTTTTTTTTGATTCAAACAGAACCTTCTTCGTTTCAAAGTCCTCATCAGAGCTTTCGATCCAGTGCCTGACCAGTTTATCTTTATCAAAACTTTCCTTTGCCATAGTTCAAAGATACAGACTATATCAATAATTAAAAATAGTGCGGAATGAATTCCAAAAGGCCTATTAAGTGAGCCAAAAAGCTGAATTAGTATAAAATTTCTTAAGTAGGAATTCTTTTACTCAAACAGAAATTGCAGATTCATTATATATTCATCATATTCCCCCCGCTGCCGCACGAATCCTTTCATGTGGCAACCACTAAGTAACAACAATTACTCCATCAATAAGTCCTTTTTCTCCGGCATAATCCCTCGTACTACTGTAAATATAATCCTGCGGAAAATAGACCAAACCTTCTTCGACCGGGTTATAATAGACATAATTTATTTCCTCCTCAATTACTTTATTACTCCATAATTCTATTGGCTTATTATCGTGCCTCCAAAACTGATATTGATTAACATTTGATGATTTCGCTTCTTTTTCGTAATTGCCGGTGTACCAATCGGTCTTCTGAAGGAACCGGTAATTTAAAAGGATTCTCGAGGTCTCTCCGGTTGTCCCTGCGACTGGCAGCGGGAGGGGATTATTCTTCTTTTTGTTTTTATCTGTGTCACAAGAGTT
>CAYGFI010000235.1:0-5984 GCA_964349045.1 uncultured Chitinophaga sp. | reverse complement strand
AAATATTTTATAATTTAATCCTATGTGCCATGAAAAGAAACTCTCATAAAATCAATAATCCTGTTTATCAGGTCGGGATGATTATTTTCTTCTTATTTGCCTTTGTTCCTGATACTTCTGTTTATGCACAGAAACCCAATGTCAATTACGATGAAAAAGCCGTACCCTCATATAAACTTCCTGATCCATTGATCCTAAACGATGGGTCTGTTGTCAGTGATGCACAAACCTGGTGGAATGTTCGTCGCCCGGAAATTCTGCAAATGTTTGAAAATGAGATGTTCGGAAAAACTCCAGGTACAAAATTACCGGCTTCATCCGAACTTACCTCCCTCGATAAAAAAGCATTAGACGGAAAAGCAACCCGAAAGGAGATTACCATTTATTTCACAGCCGACAGGAAAGGGTCCTGCATGGTGCTACTGATGTATTTACCCAACCAGGTAAAGGAACAGGCGCCGGTTTTTCTTGCTATGAATTTTGATGGTATTCATACCATTCAACCCGATACCGGTATTAGTATCACTAAGAACTGGCTGGATATCAACGCGGAATCTGGCATTCAAAATAATAATGCTGAAAGTATCTCCCGGGGAACGGCAGTCAGCCGGTGGCCGGTTGAGAAAATTATCCAGAGGGGCTATGGTCTGGCAACCTTTTATTACGAAGATATTGATCCTGATTTTGATGATGGTTTTCAAAATGGTATACATCCGTTGTTTTACAAGCCAGGACAAGAAGCTCCTGCTGCTGATGAATGGGGCTCAATAGGAGCATGGGCCTGGGGATACAGCCGGGCGATGGATTACCTGGAAACTGATAACGGCATCGACAAACGCCGGATTGTACTAATGGGTCATTCCCGCCTGGGTAAGGCAGCCCTTTGGGCAGGTGCACAGGACCAGCGATTTACCATTGTCATCTCAAACAATTCAGGATGCGGAGGAGCCGCATTATCTAAAAGAGCATTTGGCGAAACGGTAAATTCAATCAATGAAAGATTCCCCCACTGGTTCTGCGGAAATTTTAAGAAATATAATAATAATGAACAAAGCTTGCCATTCGACCAGCATATGTTGTTATCGCTCATTGCACCGCGTCCAGTTTACGTGGCAAGCGCCGCGGAAGATTTATGGGCCGATCCACAGGGAGAGTTTCTGGGAGCATTGAATGCATCACCTGTTTACAAACTTCTCGGAACTGAAGGTATAACGGTCTCAACCCGCCCACCTCTCAGTCAACCGGTAATGAGTCCCATCGGATACCATATTCGCCCAGGTAAACATGATGTTACAGAATACGATTGGGAGTGTTATATGAATTTTGCAGATAGCTATCTCAGGAAGTATTAAGTTTCGGGGATGAATAATATCCGGTTATTTTTTATTAAATTTGCAATTCACTAAATTTCAGTTTTGCTTTGAGAAAACGGACAATCGAACAAATTGATTTTTAGGATGTTCTCAAAACAAATACAAAATAATAACCATGAAAAATATTGTAATTGCAATTGTCATTTTAAGCAGTTTAATTCTTTTTAATTGCAAAAAAGATGAACTATCTGACCGGTTTCAATTGTTAACGACTCCGGTCTGGATAGCAGACAGTCTCCTGGCTGACGGAGTTGACGTACGTGGCCCCGGCGAACTCCTTGAGAATTTTACGGGAGAAGCTAAATTCAATAAGGATGGAACAGGTTTGTTTGGGATATATACCGGTAACTGGGAATTAGCCTATAATGACACACAAATTATTATTTCAACAGATTCAATACCTTTTCCGGTTGCTGCAGAGATTGACGAATTAACAGCAACATCACTTAAAATTAATACTGCATTTCCGAATGTTTACGATCCTTCTATACCCATCAAAATCCGTATGACTTTTAAATCAAAGTAATGCGTTACTTTTTCTTTGCCCTTACCTTATGTCTTTGTTTCGATGCAAATACTGCAGATACAACAGGCATTGTAAAAGGTAAGGTATTTGACAATATATCGGGGGAGCCGCTGGTAGGAGCCAGCATCTTATATAAGCAAAACCAGGGTACGATTACTGATAAAAACGGGGATTATTATTTCAGAACCGGTACCGGGAATATAAGTATAAGCTTTCAGTTCGTGGGATATAAACCTGTTACCAGGACCCTTTTTCTTCATTCCAATGATACCGTTCAACTGAATATCGGATTGGATCAGGATATTAACGAGATCGATCAGATCGTTGTCAGTGCAAACAGAACTGAACAAAAAGTCTCTGAATCAACTGTCTCGCTGAGTATTATCAGGCCGGATATTTTGTCAAAAAGCCATATTACGGATGCTGAGGAATTGATAAATAAAACCTCCGGGATTGAGGTTCTCGACGGACAGGCATCCATTCGCGGCGGAAGCGGATTCAGCTACGGTGCAGGGAGCCGGGTACTCGCTTTGATAGATGGCCTGCCGGTTGTAGCAACTGATGCCGGAAATATTAAATGGCAGTACTTGCCTCTTGAAAATATTTCCCAGGTTGAAATTATCAAAGGAGCAGCCTCTGTGTTATATGGATCGTCTGCATTGAACGGTATAATTAATTTTCGTACGGCTGATGCAGGTAACCAGCCCGTTACAAAATTTTTCCTCGAAACGGGACTATATGATAAGCCAAAACAAAAAAACAGGGTTTGGTGGGATACTCCGCGGATGCATACTGCAGCCTCATTTTCACACCTGAAAAAATATGGGAACACGGATATCGGAGTTTCCGGGAACCTGTTAACCGATAACGGATACAGAAGATTAAATGAAGAAAAACTGGGCCGGGTAAGTCTGAGTTTGAAACACCATAACCCAAAAGTTGATGGCTTAACATATGGCCTGAATCTTAATACCGGTCTTACCGTTAAAAGAGACTTTTTACTCTGGGAAGATGCCGGTTCCGGAGCCTTAAGGCAGGATGAATCAACCGCTTTGCAGCTCCATGGTACTTTCCTTGCGCTGGATCCCTTTTTAACATTAAAGAAATCAGATCGATACAAGCATGACCTTCGTATGCGAATCCAGTCTTCACAAAATAAATTCCCTGATAAAGATCAGAATAATTCGGATGCACTTTCATTTTTCGCGGAATATCAAAGCTGGTATAAACTGAACGACTTCCTGAATCTGAATGTTGGTGTCTCGGAAAATTACAGCCGGATTATTTCAAATTTTTATGGAGATCATGAGGGATTGAATATCGCGGGATTAACCCAGGTCAATATCATTCCGATGGACAGGTTAAAAATGATCGCGGGAGTGCGTTTTGAATACAATTCCCTTGACGGTATCAGTGACAGGATTGTTCCGGTATTCAGAACAGGAATTAATTACAGGGCTTCCGGTTACACATTTCTAAGGGCATCGTTCGGACAGGGATACCGATATCCTTCCATAGCAGAAAAGCATGCTTCAACCACACTTGGAACGGTAAAAATATTTCCTAATCCATTTATACAGCCCGAATCCGGCTGGAATTCAGAGATTGGTATTAAGCAGGGGATAGGTTTAGGTAATATTACAGGACAGGCAGATTTAGCAGTTTTTTATTCCCAGAATACCAAACTTATTGAATATAAGTTCGGGTTTTATCCTGATCAGGTTACTGGAGTATACTCAACAGGATTTCAGGCAACAAATGTTATTGAGCAGTCAAGGGTATTTGGATATGAGCTGGAATATATGCTGAATCATAAATCGGGAGGTTTTAACACTACCCTTTCAGGAGGTTATATCTTTATGTACCCGGTTGAATTCGATTCTTTAACCAGAAGGAATACGGGTACCTATCTGAAGTACCGGCGAAAACATTCAGGGAAAATAAGTCTGAATACCAGCTATAAAAAATTTGAGGTGGGAGTAGATCTTTTTGCCAAATCGAAAATATTAAATATCGACGATATCTTTTTGAAGGAGTTCGATGGGAAGACCATACTACCCGGCTTCAATGATTACTGGAGTGAAAATCAAAAAGGATATTTTCTCATGGATGGAAACATTGGATATCATATAAATGAAAGATACAAACTCTCCCTCGCAGTAAAAAACATCACAAATACCGAATATATGGGCCGGCCGGGGGATATTCGTCCACAGAGAAGTTATGGATTAAGGTTTAGCGGGAATCTATAATTATCCTGAAAATGCCATTAAGCATGGATTAATGCCGTGTTCTGATGGAGGCATGTTAATAATTAAAGTGGGAAAAGAGAATGATTATTTAAAGCTTACCATTGAAGATAATGGTATAGGTCGAGCTAAGTCAGAGGGTAAGAGCGCTTCTACAGGGACGAGGGTGGAGGTTTGGGTGCCGGTGGTGGTGAGCAGGTTTATTGAGCACCCGTTTTTTTAACCAACCTCAAAACCAATCCCACCACTACAAATCCGACAAACACCCCCGAAACCACCCATGCCCATGTATTCGAACTCTTCGATTCAGCCCACATCTGGTAAGGCTGTGCCAGGAAATATTCCATTTTTACCGGGTACAGTATTTCTCCATTCGGATCGATAAATCCGTTCGTTGCAACTAATTTCCCCGGCATCAGGGTTCTCACCGAATACCCATCGAACTCAGTTGCTGATTCAAATCTTTTCTCGATAATATTTAAGGAACTGTCGATTTCCGTTCTGAATGTCATATAGAGTTCTTCTCCAAAAACATTTTTAAAAATTTTGGCAAAAGTCGTATCCATATCAGATTCAGATGTATCCTTCATGGATTGCTCTAAAGAATTAAAAATCTCAGAATCTTTATTTTGAAACAATTCTTTGCTCGATTCCCATTGCCCGTTATTTTCTGCAAGTTTCAGGAATTCTTCATTCCATTCAGATATACCGCACCAGATAAGCCATTTGTCCGATTTGATATCAATAGAATCCTCAATTTGCTTTATCATTGTGCTGTCAGGCCCGTTTCGGCGATCATCGAGAACGTTTTCAGGCAGATAATAATATTCAAGTTCCTGCTTTGTCAGGAATTGCTCAATCGGATACCCGTATTGAAAAATTTTTTCGATATTCTCGGAAAATATATATGCGGTGTTAAACCAATGAAACCTTTTGCGGAATCGGGCTTCCCTTGCAAAATTCATATTGGTTCCCTTATCGTTATTATACTCTTTATTAATTTCCTCTACATTTCTGAAAAGTTTTTCTGCCCTGCGAACCCATGTTGTATCTCCCTTATCACTTAATTCGAACGTGTCGGTTATAATCCAGGTACTGTCAAAAGGAACTCTGTAATATTCAGGATCAAAGTTTTTCCCATCGGGATCTTTTATTTCAATTCTCCTTGTCACGGAGCCGTCAGGATGAACAATATTCGTTACAACGGTTTCATTGCATGAAAAAAGCAGGAATATAAACAATGCAATGACTGATTTTAAACTGTACCTTTTCATGATTTCAAGTATTGAGTTCTTATTTTTTAATTTGATTAATAAATTCCTTAGAAGTCGTAAAAAGTTTTAAGCTATAAGTTCATTTTCAATTATCTACAGTAAATCTCCATTTAATTCTTCACCTTATTCATGCTCTTATTCATTTTATTCTCCACATATTCTTTTATCTGCGGATCATTTTCAATAAGATAAAAAAGGTCGCCATACTTAAGCTGCAGCTTATTCACAGATCTGATCATTTTCTCAATCTCCTTCTCCGATACGGTTATATTGGTATCAGGAAATTTTTTTCTCGTAATGGAATAGATCATATTTCGGTTATAGGTTTCTTCCGAAAAATCTGTTTTTGTAAATATTGCACCCTGTATTTTTTGCTCCGCTAATTCATTAATACGTTGTAATATAATGATTTGCTGATATCCAAAAAAGGCAATCAAAAGCATTGCAGCTGTAACCAGCGATCTCCTCATCCAGCCTATATAGACCCATCCGAAGAAAAATTCCATTATTAATTCAATAAATTTAAATTCTGATTTTTTTACATGGATGTGCCTTATTACAC
>CAYGFI010000234.1:0-6142 GCA_964349045.1 uncultured Chitinophaga sp. | reverse complement strand
CCCGTAGGAGTCTGGTCCGTGTCTCAGTACCAGTGTGGGGGATCATCCTCTCAGACCCCCTAGACATCGTAGCCTTGGTGAGCCGTTACCTCACCAACAAGCTAATGTCACGCATGCCCATCTTTAACCGCCGGAGCTTTAAATATAAAAAGATGCCTCTTTATATTGTTATGGGGTATTAATCCGAATTTCTCCGGGCTATCCCCCAGTTAAAGGTAGGTTGCAAACGCGATACTCACCCGTGCGCCGGTCGTCAGCATTTATTGCTAAACCTGTTACCCCTCGACTTGCATGTGTTAGGCCTGCCGCTAGCGTTCATCCTGAGCCAGGATCAAACTCTTCATTGTAATTATAAAAAGTTGAGTTGCTCAAGATCCATTACATTATTACCTAAAAAAGAATTTTCAGTTGCATTTGACCTTTTTACCTTTTCAATATTTTCAAAGAACTATTTTTTCAATTTTTTGTGGACTGCAAAGTTAATAAACTCTTACTAACTACACAATCTTTATTTCGATTTTTTTAATTCTAAAGAACTTGCTTTTCTAAAAGCGGTTGCAAAGGTAATTCCTTTTTTTAATCCTCCAAATCTTTTTAAAAGTTTTCAGATCCTTTTAATTTTATAATCACCTTTCAAAGAAGAAATTTTCATTCAAAGCGGGTGCAAAGATAAGGAAATTCTTTTTACATCTGCAAATTAATCTTTATTTATTTTTACCCTTTTTATACGTGGCTTTTTTAACATCTTTTTCCCGCGTTTGGGGCTGCAAATATAGAAGGGCTTTTTTGACTTACCAAATGTTTTTAAGGGAAATTTTGATAAAAACCTATGGAGACTGTATTTCAGGGGATTAGGGATTAATAAATAATGGGGATACCCTGTACAGGAGTGAAAGTGTAAATGAGTGAATGAGTGCTGCACTCATTCACCCATTCTCTCACTCATTCACATTTTTTAACTATCCCAGATACTCATTATCATAAAATTCCGTAACTTGCCCCAAACTAAAAGTAATACTGATCCCAGTGCACGAAAACCTTGTCATCATACCTACATATAATGAAAAGGAGAATATTGAAAAGCTCATAAGAAAGGTTATCTCCCTTGAAACAAAATTTGATATACTCATTATTGACGACAATTCTCCCGATGGTACTGCAGGCATTGTAAAACTCCTCCAATATGATTACCCGCAGCAACTCCATTTATATGAGAGAGCTGGTAAACTGGGTTTGGGTACCGCTTATATTGAGGGATTTAAATGGGCGCTCGGAAGACACTATCTGTATATATTTGAGATGGATGCCGACTTTTCCCATAATCCCGAAGATCTGATTCCTATTCATAACATTTGTCAATCCGGTGGAGCTGATATGGCGATCGGATCCCGCTACATCTCGGGAGTAAATGTGGTTAACTGGCCAATGGGCCGTGTTCTGATCTCTTACTTTGCATCCGTTTACGTGCGGTTTATCACCCGGATGGCCGTACGGGATTCAACCGCGGGATTTGTGTGTTATTCCCGTAAGGTCCTTGAAACTATTAATCTGGATAAAATCAGGTTCAAGGGTTATGCATTCCAGATCGAAATGAAGTTTACCACCTGGAAATATGGTTTCCGGATCGTTGAAGTACCTATTATATTCACCGAACGAAAAGAAGGATCTTCCAAAATGAATGGGGGGATCGTCTCTGAGGCCATATGGGGCGTGGTCAAAATGAAGTTTACCAGTTTCTTCCGATCCTATAATAGAACCACTTAACCATGTCAAAAATTCTGATCAAAAACGCAACGATCGTCAATGAAGGTCGCTCGTTTATCGGGAATGTCCTTATTGATGGCGAATTTATATCCAGGGTTTCAGAAACCGATATCCCAACAGATAAAAATACTACCATCATAAATGGGAAAAATAAGATCCTTTTACCGGGTGTTATCGACGATCAGGTCCATTTTCGGGAACCCGGTCTTACACATAAAGGCGACATTAAATCCGAATCACGTGCTGCTGTTGCCGGAGGTGTTACATCCTATATGGAAATGCCAAATACCAGCCCTCAGACTATTTCAATTCACCATCTTGAAGAAAAATTTGAACTCGCCTCAACCCGTTCCGCAGCTAATTATTCCTTTTATTTAGGAGCCACCAACGATAATTTAGCTGAAATTCATAAAGTGGATAAAACAACAACCTGCGGAGTGAAAATTTTCATGGGAGCCTCAACCGGAAATATGCTGGTGGATAACCGCCTGAGTCTGGAAAAAATATTTGCCGAATCGCCCGTCCTGATTGCCACTCATTGTGAAGATGAAGCTACAATAAGGGATAACACAATCAAGTATAAACATAAATACGGCGAAGATATCCCTATGGGCTGCCATCCCCTGATACGCAGTGAAGAAGCCTGCTTTATTTCATCATCTCTGGCTGTTGAGCTGGCTCATAAATACAGCTCCCAATTACATGTACTTCACCTATCTACCGCCCGTGAACTCTCACTTTTCGAAAAAGGACCGGTTACCGGTAAAAAGATTACCGCGGAGGCTTGTATTCACCACCTATGGTTTAACAATACATATTATGATAGCAGGGACACTTTAATTAAATGGAATCCTGCAATAAAAACGGAAAGGGACCGTCTCTCGCTGATTGATGCAGTTATAGATGACAGGATCGATGTTATTGCCACTGACCACGCACCCCACACTCTTATTGAAAAGGCAAACCGGTATTTCCAGGCTCCATCGGGTGGACCCATGGTACAACACAGCCTCCTCGCAATGCTCGAATTTGTGAAGCGGGGCGTATTTACTATCGAAAAAGTCGTGCATAAAATGTGTCATGCCCCGGCAGATCTCTTTAAAATAGACCGTCGTGGTTATATCCGTGAGGGATATTATGCCGACCTGGTGCTTGTGAATCCTGATAAATCTTTTGAAATTACTATTTCGAACGTCCTGTATAAATGCCATTGGTCACCCCTTGAAGGTGAAATCATACATCACAAAGTCGAGCTGACTTTTGTAAATGGTAAAATTGTTTACCAGCACGGGGAAGTGGTAGAGAACGGGGTGCATTCGATGGCGTTGAGGTTTTTGAGATAGAGGTAGGAGTGTGATGAAGTGACGGCGTGACAATCGTGACGGGAGAATTGATTGAAACTACTTCTTGTTGACTAAAGCCGGTAATGAAATAAAAACGAAAATTTTACAGGTAAAATAAAGTTTCCTTCAGAAACTTAGGTTCAAGTATCATACTGATTCTGCCATCCAACTTTAAAATAAAACCCCGATCAGCCATAGGCTGACACCAATAACCCGGTGGAATGCACAGTTGAACCGCGTTTTTAAACTGTCTTAGCGATCCCGGATAGTGGAATATGCGTTTAAATTTTTTTTGATCTGTAACAAAAATATGAGTTATAATATCTTTTTGAAAGTTTTTTTCTTCAATTCCCAAAAAGCTGAAACCTTTTTAATATTTCTGCTTACTTTTGTTCCCCAAAAACATTAAAACTCTGATATGTTAACGGTAGAAAAAATCGGCGGCACATCCATGTCCCGCTTTGATGAGGTTTTGAAAAATATCATACTCGGACAAAGATCCAAAGGGGATTATTACAACCGCATCCTTGTGGTTTCAGCATATAACAATGTTACCAACTGGCTCCTCGAGCATAAGAAAAACGGGACTCCCGGTATCTATTCAAAATTTGAGAAAAGGGAAAACTATTCAACTGCCCTTGATGAGCTGCTTCTCAAACTGGTTGCAATAAATGCAGAGTTGGCTCCCATCGGGCTTAACCTTAAACAGGCAGACGATTTTATCACCGACCGGATCTGCCAGGCAAAGAATTACCTGAAAAGTCTTGGCGCAGTGCTCGCAACAGGTTATGTGAATAAAACCAACATTCTTCTCGCTGCCCGGGAAATACTATCCAGCATTGGAGAGGCTCATTCTGCTTATAATTCGGTAAATATCCTTGAAAATAACGGGGTAAAAAGTCTTTTTATCGATCTGTGCGGATTTAATGATCCCGAATTCCTGACCATTGATGAAAGAATAATTCTTGCCTTTAAAAATATTGATTTTACCAAAATCCTGCCGGTTGCTACCGGATATACCAAAGGTACTGAAGGGATTATGAGAGAGTTCGACCGCGGATACTCCGAGGTTACTTTCAGTAAAATCGCCATTGCTGTAAAAGCAGATGAAGCAGTGATCCACAAAGAGTTTCACCTTTCTTCAGCCGATCCCAATATCGTGGGAGAAGATAAATCGGTGCCGGTGGGCCATACCAACTTTAATGTTGCCGATCAGCTTGCCGATGTTGGTATGGAAGCCATCCACCCCAAAGCATCCAAACCTCTTGAGGTGGCGGGAATCAATATACGTTTGAAAAATACTTTTCAGCCTGGGCACCCGGGAACCCTGATCTCCAAGGATTTTATCTCTGATAATGGACGCGTACAGATTATTACCGGAACTGATAAGGTGGTTGCCATAGAGGTTCATGATCCCCTTATGGTTGGACAGGTTGGATTTGACCTTGGAATAATGCAGATCTATCAGCAACACAAGGTCAGTTACATTCTGAAAGCAACTAATGCTAATAGCATTACCCAGGTAATCTGGGAAAAAGATCTCAAAGAAGAGCTGGTTAACGAGTTGAAAAGCAAATACTCAAAAATTACAGTATTGCCCTGTGCACTCGTTTGCGGTCTTGGAACTTCTATTTCAAAACCCGGTGTCATAGCCAAGGCGACCGCTGCACTTGCAGAAAGAGACATCAATATCGCGGCCATGTCGCAATCGCTGAGCCAGATCAATATTCAGTTTGTAATAAATAGAGAAAACTATAAGGAGGCGATAATTGCATTAAATGATGCACTTTGTTTTAATGTAAAATAAATCATTTTCGTGGATTCAGATGAAAGGAACCAATTTCTCCTTAATGTTTTATTAAGAAGTAAATGACGTTTTTAAAGAGATTAATATCCGACCCTTGTAATCACCTGTGGTAACATAATCTTAGTAATAGGTCTCAATTCAATTTCAAATCCTGCACTTAACAAATTATATAAATTATCCATCATCCCATGCTGAAAGGAAACTTTAAAGTTTATCGCTGAATCGTTCTTACTTTGTAAAGTTACGCTGACAACAACCGGTCTGTCCCCATTCCCGATATAGCCCCAATACCCTTCAAGTGAATTTTGTAATTCCAGTTTTTTGAAAAGTAAATTATATCCAATGCCATATAGGATCGCATCATTCTGATAATAGTCTTCCCGGTTGGTTTGCCAGGCATAAAAACCGGCCATTCCGTAAGGCCGCACAGATTTTATGAAAGAATCATAAAACCTGAATTCCTTTCCCACTGATAAGTCAAAAAAATACCCCGGCGAATCGGTAAATCTTGCTGCAGATAGTTTTCCGCCGGAAGCAGTTTTCAAGTTGAGTGATACCATTATATCCGGCCATCTTTCATAATCCTTTAACACCTGGATATAGGTTCCGATATAAAAATCACCACTGCTGAATCCTTCACCATCAAAATCTCTTACCCTTCTAATATCCCTTGTAATAGTGTCCATTTTAAAATGTTCTACGGGAACCATACTGATATTTAAGCCCACCTTTTCAGAAAAAAGAGGCAGATACAGATTGGAAAATAAATTCTGTGTATTATCCCCGGGGCTAAAATAATTTTCTACCGAAACCTCCAGACTGCTTTTAGCTGGTAACGATCCGTCTTTGGTTTCCGGAACAGGAAGGGCATTAGGCCCCAGGTATGCAGGGGAAATTATAATATACCTGGACCAATGGGTCACACCATCCCAGTTGTGCTTTGTGTTCCACCACATGTAATCCTGGGAGTACCCCTCAAGGAATAAAAACGATAAACCGGGCAGTAGTATAAGTTTGACAAATCTTCGCATGAGTTAAAATTCTTTTGTTTTGTTGCCAGGTAATGAGGTAACGAGGTAACGGAGTTACGAGGTAACGAGGTAACGGGGTAACGAGGTAACGGGGTAACGGGGTAATGGAATTGCAGGGTTCCACGCAGATAGTATTTAATACCATTTTGTCTCACTCATTTACCCATTCACCCATTTACCCATTCACCCATTTACCC
>CAYGFI010000233.1:0-6215 GCA_964349045.1 uncultured Chitinophaga sp. | reverse complement strand
GAAAGAATCGGGTACTTTTGATATAGCTATCCGCGTAGGCGGATTTAGTTCAACAGCACCTAAACCCAATGCGGGCGTTTAGTGGTTTGCGAATGTCAGTATTTTGAATTAGCTTTATTCTCGGTTGATAAAAAACGTCTTCGAAAGCCCGCACTGGGTCTATCCGCAGGCGTTACCGACAAGGGTATTCAGACCAGAATTAGCATTTGAGTAAATATTATTTTGTACATTTGAAAAAAGTCAAATTATGACAGTCTCTGATCTAAAACTTAAAATCTTCAGGCAAATTGATTCACTTGAAAAGAATCGATTAGAAGAGTTATACGGAGTCCTATTAAATTACATTAATGAGAAAAAGGACATTAGTGATTGGGAAAGATTGACAAAAGAACAGAAGCAAGGCATTTTTGATGCGATTGAGGAAATTGAGTTAGGTAAAGGTATTACCAACGAAAAAGTTATGTCCAAAATTCGCAAGAAATATTCTCATGCCTAAGCAAATTATTTGGTCTCCATTATCTGAAAATGACTTTGTATCAATCCTTGATTACCTTCAAAAAAATTGGGATGATAAGGTGGTGGAAAGTTTCATTGAAATTACTTTCTCATCAGTTTCTCAGATTTCTACTAATCCAAAACAATTTCCATTTATTTATAAAAATAAAAAAATCAGGAAATGTGTTTTAACTAAACACAACACTTTATATTATCGCGACAGAAAAGATTGTGTTGACATTTTAAGGATATACGACAATCGACAAGATCCAAAAAAACTAATGTTTTAATCAACCCCTGCACCTAATACAGTAAGCCCAATGCCTAGCTAACCCTTAGTTTCAGAGCATTTGGTTTAAATGAAATTAAAAGAAAACCGAACCTTAAATTGTAATAATGTCGGCACTGGGCTTACTGTCGACCGTTAGCGCCAAGCCAAAAAAACAACTCCATGGAAATAAAACAAATCCATCAATATTTTAAGGACCGAATAGTTGAATTAAAAAGTTTAGCATTAGGCTTGCCGACGGCACGAACTCTGGAAAAATTCACTCTTATTGCTTCGCTCTCTTAAAACTTATTTGTATTTTTCCAATTTATTCAGCAACTTATAATAAATGTTTGCTTCTGCTCATTCAGGGCACACATAAACATTATGGTCAATGAATTGCACAGGTATAAATCGATATTTTTGGTTTAATATTTCGTTTAGTGAAATCAGAATACAAATCGTATAAACGCCTGAACTGGCCCTGCTGTCGGGCGTTGGCGAAAACCATATTTTTGACTTAAGATGACTTGTCAGTTAAAACCCAGTCCCCGGATATGAATAATAATAGCAAAATGGAAAAACATACTATTCTGATTATTCTTCTTAGTCTTCTCTTAATTGTGTTTGAAACCAATGTAATATCAAACGCCCAGGTCAGAGATCCGAACCAGATGAAGAAGAGAAATACTGAGAAGGAAGCTGAACAAAATCTGACATTTTTCAGAATTGACAGTTTGTTGAATAGCCGGCAGTTTGTGTTTCAGGCAGAATTCAACCAGGGTTCTGATATGGTTTTTGTTGTTGTCGATTCCTCATATGGGGAGGTCCAGGATGGAAACCGCAATAACCTTCAGGGTCATATAACGCAGTATGAAGTGAAAAAAAATGAAAAGAAAAAAACACTATCGGTTACAATTAAGATGAGGGGTGTATTATCCACTGCGGATGTCTTTATTTTCATCGGGACTGATCGTAATGGTAAGGCTACCGTTAAAAGTGAATTTCCTGGTTATTTTTCTTTCTATGGTAATGTTGTTGAATTTGAAAATGCCAATATTTACGAGGGACCTTCCCATTTCGTTCATTGATTTACAGCAGATCAGGTAACATGCATTATCTTTACATCCGAAACAATTTTAAAAACTGAAAAAAAATAATTTTTAAGTTTCTTTAAACCATGAAATTTTGTTACCGGAATAAAATAAATCCCCTGACATGAAAAAAAATAAAACATCTTTTAAGACTAAAATCTCAAAACGAATGTCAAATGTTTTAATTATGAAAAAATCATTCTGCTTATATTTCCCGATATTTTTAGTATTTTTTTCTGCAATAACAAATACCTATAGTCAGATTCCTGAAGGTGGATCAGATATCATCAGAGATGCCAATATCTATTACAGTAAATCCGGTAAAGGAACCTTATCATCGGTAAACATTGATGATCAATTATTTGTAAAAGCTTTACGATATGCCACTCCTGCTGATGTTGTAAATCCCTGGGATGCTCAAATAATATATCAACCTGTTACCGGTATTCAAACCAACGATGTGATTCTGGTAACTTTTTTTGCCCGGACAATATCCTCAGCTCAGGAAACCGGAGAGGGATTACTAAATGTGGTAATTGAGAACAAGACTACCTACTCTAAAGTAATTTACCAGAATGTTACAATTGGCTCAGAATGGAAACAATACTATGCTCCGGTAAAGAGCAATGCGACATTGGATGTAAGTAATCTGAACTGCGCATTTTTTTTCGGATTTATTTCTCAAACTGTTGAGGTTGGTGATATCCGGTATATAAATTATTCCACAACAAAAACCATAGATGAATTGCCCGAAACTGAAATTACCTATATCGGTCGCGAACCAGATGCAGCGTGGAGAGCCGAAGCACAGGAACGAATTTCTCAGATACGGAAAGGCAATATTCAAATATCAGTCATTGATACATTGGGTAATCCTGTTTCAAACGCGGAAGTAACTATTGCAATGACCCGGCACAAATTCAGCTTTGGATCAGCTATTGTGGCATCAGAGTACTTGTCAAATACAACTTACAAAGCTAAAATACATGAAATGTTTAATGAAGTTGTTTTTGAAAACGATCTGAAATGGCCGAGTTTCATATCCAAAACAGCAACACAAAAAAATGATCTGATAAAGGTACTTAACGATCTCGACAACCTTAACATCAGGATGCGCGGTCACAATGTTCTCTGGCCGTCATGGAAATTTAGTCCCGCTTTTCTGGCTAACTACAAAACCCAGCCCGATCGGTTGCGACTGGAAATAGACAAGCGTATCGATGATGTCTGCACCTTTACACGCGGCCGGGTTGTTGACTGGGATGTAATAAACGAACCTTTTAGTGAGCATGAATTTATGGATATTCTGGGAAGAGAAGTAATGGCAGATTGGTTTAAACGGGTTCGCAACAACGACCCTTATGTAAAATTATACCTTAATGATTATGCTATTCTTAGCAGCAACGGAACTAATTATCCCAAACAAGATTCTTTCATAGCCACATCCAGGTTTATTGATGAACTTGGTGGTGGTGTTCAGGGGATTGGCCTGCAGGGGCATTTTTCGTCCAACCTTACACCAATACCTCGCCTTAAAACAGTTTTAGATAAGTTTAGTGAATTGGACAAGGAAATAAAAGTTACTGAATTCGATATCGCTATTACCCAGCAGGATGTTCAGGCCGATTATACAAGGGACTTTATGACAATGCTGTTTAGTCATCCTTCAGTTACCGGGATCCTTTTATGGGGATTTTGGGAAAGCAGACACTGGGAACCAAACGCGGCCATGTACAAGGAAGATTGGTCTATTAAGCCTAATGGTTTGGCTTTTAGAAATCTGGTTTTGAATCAGTGGTGGACAAAAGATACTACTCAATTGACAAATGCACTGGGTAACGTTAATTTTAATGGATTCCTTGGCACATATTCCTATTCTGTTAAACATGAAGATAAAGAAAATACCGGAAGTTTTGTATTAGATATACCTGAATCCTCAGGAAAATTAAATGAGATTACGATCTCAACAGAACCGCAGGTGCCGGCTGAAGTAAAAATTAATATAATTGGCGAGACAGTTTTATGCGAGGGAGAAGAAACCAGTTTATCAATTGACGTGTCGCCTGATTTTACGATAAAATGGTTTAATGGTGATAACGAATTGCCTGAAACAACTAATGGAATAACTGTTGACTATCCTGGTATCTTTCATGCTGAGGTGTCCGGTAAAGGTATTATTGTAAAATCCACCCCCATTGAAATTGTTATAAACACCATATCTGAGATTGCAATTGATCCGTCCGGCCCACTTACTTTTTGCCCTGGCGGTAGTGTTACTCTTACCGCAACTACTGATATACCCTTTACCTATAAATGGTATAAGAATGGCACGTTTTTTTCCGGGTCGCTCCCGCGAATAAATGTTTTGGAGTCTGGGATATATAAAGTTGAAGTCAATTCTTTCGGATGCAAGACATTTTCACCGGAATTAGGTGTTACAAAACTTTCCGCAGATGATCCCACCTGTTACACCGGAATATCCAAAACAGACAAATATATATCTGTTTCACCCAATCCATTTAAAAACTACTTTATTATTGATGTTTCCGGATTCAATAAATATCCTGTAGAAATCAATATTTTTGACCTGAAAGGCAAAGTTCTTTACCGATCAATTATTCCCAAATCCGGTAAAATCGAGATCTGGCCGGAAGTCATTGATGGATATTACACTTTGAAACTGCAATCAACTGATGAAATCAGATGGACAAAACTTATCAGACAATAAAAATACCTTTCAGAAAACATAAGGATCTGGAGGATTTTTTAAAGAATCTGCAGGCATTTATTAAGTATTTTGGAAGAAACTGAACGCGTATATATTCCATGGGAATTATTTGAACCAGGATATGGAAAAACATTCAAAATATGCAGCATGTCATTCGGCGCTAATGAATTTTCTATTCCAGAGCAAACTTTTCGGGCTGATAATTGTTAATTATTGAAAAGTTTGTATTTTTTAATATTAGCTGTATATTTACAGCAGATGATTAAAAATATCTGAACCGGAGTTAATAAACCGGTGGAAAATAAAAATTTTGATAATGAAAAAGCTTGCTTACGTACTGGTGCTGGTAATTGCCATGGGTATTTTTTTGACATCCTGCAACAAAAAAGCAAACTGCCCTGCTTACCGCGGCCAGGTTGATCAGGAACAGGTTGAGACCCCAAAGGCATAATTTTTGTAAGCCGGTGAACACCGGTATAATTACTCCATATTGCAGAATATTATCAGGAAAAAATACCTGGTTCTGATCTGCAATATTTTTATTTTATTTTGCCAATATTTTAATGTTTGCCCTTACCTTTGCTCTAAAGGTATTTAGATTATTTACTGCCACGATCGATGCTGAAAATTCTCAAACAATGCGCATTAATTTTATTATCCCTTTTTCCGGGAGTGGTTTTTTCCCAGGGAGAAATTGATGAGCAGCCAAAGATCATGCTAAAAAATGAACAATCCGGAATAATTTTTCTGACCTCTAATGGCATTGGGGCCGGGTATCGCTTCGGGAAGCGCATTAATGCCCGTAATCAGACCCTTTATGATATTGATTTTATGAATGTTAAGCATCCTAAAGAAATTCGTCTGACTAGTACGTTCAATAACTTTTCGAGCAGAAGTTTTGTTTTCGGAAAACAGAATAATTTTTTTGAATTCAAAGGTACTATCGGAAAACAATATGAGATGTTCAGGAAAAATGATAAGGGTGGGATTTCAATACGTTATTTTTATGCTGCCGGACCTGTTATTGGGATCTTAAAACCCATCTATTATGAAATACGTTATTATGCTCCTCCGACTTATCCCCCTAATCCAAACTACGATCCATATAAAACTGAAAAATTTAATACTTCTATCCATCAGACAAATATAAATGGCAGGGCTTCATTTTTCAAGGGATTTAAAGAATTATCAGTCGTGCCCGGAGCAACGGCCAAGGCAGGATTAAGTTTCGAATACAGTCGTGAAGATGCCATTATTCATGCTATTGAGGTAGGAATCGGTCTTGATGTTTTTCCAAAGTCGATCCCTATTATGGCAACTCAAACCAATAATTTTTATTTTCTTAACCTCTGCGCAGGTTACCGCTTTGGAAAAGTAATTGATGTCAGTGATGTCGCGAAGTCAAAAACCTGGAAAGAAAGAAGGCAGGATCAGAAATTAAGCCGGAGCATATCAAAAGAACAGAAAAACAAAGAGGATAATCTTGAGAATTTTTAATTGCCAGCCAGTTAAAAATTCTTATAAATCTTTTGATGACTTAAGCATTTTTCCTATTGAGTTTTTATTTATTTTTAGTAAATTTGCGACCTGATTGAGGAAACGTAATAAAAGATTTCCATTTACATAAATC
>CAYGFI010000232.1:0-6227 GCA_964349045.1 uncultured Chitinophaga sp. | reverse complement strand
AATTATCTTCGTCACCTTTGTTGTATTTGGCTAATGCCAGGTTCATTTGTTTTTTAATACCGATATAATCCACTACTAAACCCTTGTTCTTTCCTTCGAATTTGCGGTTTACTCTTGAAATTGTCTGAATCAAATTATGCTGTTGAATTGGTTTGTCAATGTAAATAGAATCCAGAAACGGCACATCAAAACCAGTGAGCCACATATCAACTACAATGGCAATTTTAAAATTCGATTTTTCATTTTTAAATTGCCGGTCTAATTCTTTTCGATACTCTTTTGTACCTAACAAATCATAAAATTCCTTCGGGTCGTCTTGCCCCCTGGTCATTATCATCTTTATGCATTCAATTGGCTTCAGTTCCCTTCTGTCTCTGTCCGTAAGTTCTATGCCTTCTTCGGCTGCTCTAATTTCATTCCATTCGGGTTTGAGGGCAATAATATTCCTGTATAATTCGTAACCAATTTCCCGGTTACTGCACACAAACATAGCTTTACATTTGACAGTAGAGCCTTCCTTAACTCTGTTTTCGTAATGTGTTACAAAATCTTCAGCAACTGCTCTTAAACGGTCAGGGTCGCCTAAAATGGCATACATATTTGCCGATTCCTGCTTACTTTGTTCAATTTGGTATTCGTTGGCTCCTGCTTCGGCTGCTTCTTCGTAGTATTTCTCAATTCTTTCCAATTCCCCATTTTTCAAAGCCACTTTGGCGGCTCTTCCTTCATATACAATTCTAACTGTGATTTCATCTTTTACAGATTCGGACATTGTATATGCATCAACTACTTTCCCAAATACATCAAGTGTTGCATCTATCGGAGTGCCTGTGAATCCTACATAAGTTGCGTTGGGTAAAGAGTCGTGTAAGTATTTGGCGAAACCAAATGTTTTAGTAACGCCTTTCTCAGTTACCTTTATTTTTTGGTCCAGGTTTACCTGACTTCTATGTGCTTCGTCTGAAATACAAATTACATTGCTTCTGTTAGTGAGTAAATCAGTACCTTCTGTAAACTTGTGAATGGTTGTAAGAAATACTCCACCGCTTTCTCTGCCCTGTAATAATATTCTTAAATCTGCCCGGCTTTCTACACTAACCACTGTATTGTCGCCAATGAAATTTTTAGCGTTGGTAAATTGACCTGCCAATTGGTCGTCTAAGTCGGTACGGTCGGTTATCAATACAATAGTTGGGCTACCAAAATATTCGCTTTTCATCAGCAACCTTGTAAGGTAAAGCATTGTAAAACTTTTGCCACAACCGGTTGCGCCAAAATACGTTCCGCCTTTTCCATTTCCTTCGGGCTTTTGGGCTTTCTTTATGTTGTCATACAATGCTCTGGCTGCATAGTACTGAGGATAACGACAAACTATTTTTTCATTTTTCTTTGAACTGTCAGGGATGTATATGAAGTTGCGTAATATATCCCGCAATCTGTTTTTATGAAACATTCCCTGAATCAATGTAAACATACTGTCAATGCCATCAACATCCTTTGCCAAACCTGCTACTCTGCGCCAACCATAAAAAAACTCATAAGGCGCAAAGAATGAACCCGACTTGTTGTTTACTCCATCGCTTATAACGCAAAAGGCATTGTATTTAAACAATTCGGGAATGTCTCTGCGATAACGAATTGTCAGTTGCTTAAAAGCATCATAAATAGTGGCTTCTTCACGAATAGCGCTTTTAAATTCGAAGACTACAATCGGCAAGCCATTGATATAAACGATACCATCAGGAATTCGTTTTTCATTTCCAACAATTTCAAGCTGATTGACAAATTTGTAAATATTGTTGTCCTTAACGTATTTTTCATCTCCTGCAGCAACTATAGTTAAAAGGCTGTCTGGTTCGGGCGGTTTGTGTTTGTTCAGTCCTGTGTAATCAATCAGTTGTATGTAAATATCTTTGTCGTTTCGGTCTTCCCGTTTCAGAATAAAGCCGTCTGAAAGCATTTTCAGGAATGTTTTATTGCTCTCATAAAGGTCGGAAGCAGGAAGTGATTTGAGTTGAAGAATAATTGATTTGATTTCATTGATTGTAATTCCGTGATTGGCGTATTGAGTTAAAAGAAATGTTTGCAAATCTCCCTCAATCAATACTTCATCAGGCTTACGGGTAATCGTAATGCCTAAGTGGTGGGAAAAACCTTCCTGACCCAACAACTCAATAAAAGCCTTCTCTAATTTTTCTTCGGTGAACTTCATTTTTTTGGCTTTTTCATTTTCTTAATGTCTTCTTCTATCTCTTTCAAACTTTGCTCTTTCTCTATTATATTTTGAGCCATCCTGTATTTCTCAAATTCTTCACCCGATTTCTTCAATGCTTTTTCGTGGCTTATTTTTCCTGCATCAGTGAGTAACTCTCTGCCATTAAGTTGCAAAATGCTGTCCAATCGTTGTATCCAATCTGTCATGTACATTGGGGTGCGTTGCTGTGCCATTGTTTCGGCAAATGCCAGGTATTGCTCTACCTCTCTGTTACCCTCCTGACGAACTTGTCGGAATTTCCGACAAGTTCGATTTTGCTCCAACTCTCCTTCTTCAAAAACATTGGCAATGTGCTCGGTTACAGTGCTTCTACCTTTACCGAATAAGGTTGCTATTTGGTCTTGTGTAAGCCAAACCGTTTCTTCCTCCAGGCGCACTTCAATTTTAATGTTGCCATCGGGGTTTTGGTATATGAGGATTTCGCTGCTCACGACAATTTCATTTTATAACTATCAATACGTCCTAAAGTTTAGGTGTAATGGTAACGCCTATGTGGTGGGAAAAACCTTCTTGCCCTAACAACTCAATAAATGCCTTTTCTAATTTTTCTTCGGTGAATTTCATTTAATCCTGTTTATTAAACCAATAAAACTTTTTGCAACGCTTTCTTCGTCAGGAATTGCTCTGTATGCTAAAGCTGACAGTTCAGTTTGATATTTCGCTTTTATTTGTTTCCAGATATTCTCAAAATCGTTGATTAAAGGAGATCCTATAACCGGTTTGCCTTGCCATCCCAATGGCAAGGCAAACATCGTCCTATCGTGTTGAAGAATTTCAATGAACTTTTGTTTAAATGCATCAGATGCTACAAATTCAGCACATTCCTTGTTTTTCATTAAGAAATATAAGTCATAAAAGTGCCTTACCTTATTCGAAATGCTTTCAATATAATTTTCTTCAAACGAAAACCGGATTAATGAAACTGTTTTTTCCAACAAGGTTTGTTCCTTGTTTAGCACATTTACGTCGAAGGGTTGAAGGTTGTATTGTTCAATATACTTTTCATTTCCGGTTTGTATGAAAAAGTCATATATAAAACTTTTCAGGGAAATAAGCTGGAAAGGGAAAGGATTTGCAAAAGAGTTAATTTCTACAATAAGTTTATTGTTTTGGTTTCCTTTATCTATACTCACATATTGATACACTGTTTTTCGAAATCTCGAACCTTTGCTGGTTACACCATCCACTTGTATTTCGGACAAGTCTTGTGTAATATCCTTTTCAATAGTGCGGATGATAGTTTTAACTTCGTTCCCTGTTTTAACATTATCGTTTATAATGGCAATATCTACATCCTCTGAGAACCGTTCTATCAGATTATACCCCTTTGATAAAGATGTACCGCCTTTAAAAACCGCTTCGGAAGCATATTTACTCTTTGCCAAACGGCTTAACACCAAAGTTATCCAATAATCCTTCTCTATAAATTCCAGTTTAATATCGAAGTGCTGTGATGCAGCCCTCAGTGTGTCGGAAAATAATTTTATGTCGAGGTGAAGGTTCATACAATATTCCATTTCTCGGTTTTGGATAATACTTTCGCTGCACCTGCCAATTTATATTTAGTAATTGGGTTCAATGATTTTAAAAGTGGTCCGGTCAAGCTGCTTTGTTGCAATTGCTCCAATAAGCCACCTAACAAGGCTCTTGTAGCAGGAGGGTATTTTAAAGCCAAACGGACCAATGAACTTGTTTCTTTTTCGGAAAGGTTTTTTATTATGGCTAAAAATCGCCTGCACGATGATTCTATGTTTGCATCGGGTATTTTTTTTATATACCGTAAAGCATCCAGTATTTGCAGTAACGGAATATTTTCTTTTGTTATGGTATTTTTTTGCTTTACAAATGAAATGGTGTAGCGTTCTCTTTTAAAATTCGGGCGAATTTGATTTTTGCCGATTTGTATGGTGTTGCTTACCTGTGTGGTTAAACCTAATTGATTATAAATACTGTAACCTGTAAGGTAAGCTGTGATTTTCCCATTTTCTTCCAATAAGTCTTTTACTACTTGAGCCTGATTAGGTTGAAGGTTGCCAAATGGCGTATTTTCGGGCTTATAGTATTTACCCTTGGATAGTTTGGCAATTTTGCCCGAAGCCACCATACGATTAAGCGCTTTTATAATGGCTTCTTTTTTATTCACCTCTGTAATAAAATCAGCATAGGTGAAGACATAACCTTTGGGAAGTCTGTCAATTGTAAATGATATGTATTCAGATGTTTTCATTAAAATATCAGTCGCACAAATATAATGATATTGTCCAGTAAATTATATAATAAACTGGACATAATGGTTAATTGTTAATGTTTAATTTTACTTTCGTCTTCATTATCCATTAACAATTGAACATTAACCATTGCAATTGCCTTTTCTAATTATTCTTCGGTGAATTTCATTTATACAAGTTAAAATGGAAGGTCATCAACTTCCTTAATTATTGTATTGTTTAAATTTGTAATTACTTTTTCCCCTTCGGCTATAAAACAAGCTCTGTCAAAAAGTTCATCAAATGTAAGTATCTCAATATTCCGGCTATCACGCCTGAATAATTCGAAGGTTTTCATTTTAATTTCTTTCTCTAAGGTTGTCTCTGATTTTTCTATTTCTTTCCAATCCCCAATTATTAAAATTACTTTTGAGTCATAAGCTTTTTGTTTGACAAGCTCACCATTTATGTATTGTGGCTTGTCAAGCCGAATTAAGCCTGAAGCTTTATGTTCAAGAATCTGTGATACAGATTCTATCAATTCGTTAGAAAGTCGCCAAGAATTAGAGCGGTTTCCTTTATTTCCGAAAATTGGAGTAGAAGTTTTCTTTAGTTCAATAAATGTTGTAAAAGAATTATCACCTAAAAGATAATCGCCTATTACAGTATTTGAACCATCTAACTCGGCATCTGATAAATGTACTTCCCTTTGTAGAATTTCTTGATAGCGGTAATCTAATCCATAACCAAAAATCCATTGGTTCTTTTCAAGAAAATATTGCCATACTTTTTCTTCACTGTTCTTTTTAAGACCATTTTCATCTGCATATACTTTCCAGAAGTCTCTTTCCTCTTTTAGGCTTTTAAAAATTTGCAGTCCTCTTTTACGAAATGAGGTGTTAACAATATCCTTAGAAGAAATGATTCCCTCATTAATCAGAGTTTCCACTAATTCAGCACCGCCATTTTTTGATAATAATGTTTTAACAGAACGGATTGAATCTGCATCTAATTCTTGGTCGTCGAAAATTTTAAGACGCTTTTCTGTTATTCCCTTCAAATCTATTTCGCTAATAAATGACAAGAAGGCTTTTAGTTGTGCAAAATTGAATTTACTTAATTTTACTCTTTGAGTTTCTTTATTACTTACTACTTTAATTATTTCAAAACCTTCAATATCATTTTGATCTTTTATATATACAACCTTCAGCATTGTTCTTGGTGCAAGTTGAATGGAAGCCCCATTTTCATCTTCGTGAACTACCTGAAAAAATCGACCTGCTTCAAATTCATGCCAGTACAAGCGATTAGGTTTATGGTTAAATATTATTTCTTCTTCTGAAGTTTTATTTTGTGATAATGGACTCATAGGCTCAATTTTCAATAGTTGCTAATTTGGAAAGAAGTAGGTTTTTAAGGTCTGATAGCTTTTGGTTTTCTTTTATTTTTAATAAAATATAGTCATATTTTTTGGCGACTTGGTTTTCAAACTTAGCTTGCAAATCCTTTGGCGGGTGAATTACCAACTGTGAATCAAAATCTTTTGTAACTAATGCTCCAAACACAGCCCCGACTGCTTCATTTTTAAGTCTGCTCATAGTATGAAGAGACAATTGATGAATAAAGAATGGATGTTCTCCAGAAATTGCATAGCAGCTTTGATTCATAGCCATTTCACATCCTGCTATTGCAATCGCTCCAACTGTTCCTCTCGCTGTAACGAAAACTGTGTTTTTGGGATATAG
>CAYGFI010000231.1:0-6244 GCA_964349045.1 uncultured Chitinophaga sp. | reverse complement strand
TTATTATATTGAAGAAAAAATAGAATAATAACATGATATCGAGGATATCAAATTTATCAATATCTAGATGATAATAGAAGTAACAACAAGGAACCTTGACAACCAGTTTCTTGATGTACCAAGAATCCTCTACAAAAACGATCCCTATTGGGTTTGCATGCCTGATAATGACCTCCGGAGAATATTCAATCCTGAAAAAAACCGGAATTTTATTGATGGAGAGGCTGCACGCTGGATTTTAAAGGATGAGAAGGGCAGACTAACAGGACGGATCGCGGCTTTCTATAACATGACAAAGGCCAAAGCCGAGAAAGTTCTTACCGGGGGCGCCGGGTTTTTCGAATGTATCAATGATCAGAATTCCGCAAATCTTCTGTTCGACACAGCCCGTGAGTGGTTAGCCATGAAAGGAATGAAAGCCATGGATGCCCCGGTTAATTTCGGAGAGAACGATTCCAACTGGGGGCTTCTTGTAGAGGGTTTTACCCATCCCGGAATTGGGATGCCTTATCATTTCCCTTATTACAAAGATCTTTTCCTCAATTATGGATTTCAGATATTTTTCAAACAGTTCAGTTTCCATCTTGATCTGACAAAAAAATTCCCGGAACGATTCTGGAAAATTGCCGAATGGATCGGTAAAAAACCGGATTTCCATTTTAAACATTTTACCTGGAAAGATGCTGACACTCTGATTGATGATGCAGCATATATTTATGAGAAAGCATGGTCGGTTTTAAAAGATGACTTCACTCCACTTGACAAAGAGCTTCTCAGGGAAACACTTAATGGAGCCAAACCTGTAATTGACGGGGACATGATCTGGTTTGCCTATCATAAGGATGAACCCATTTCCTTCTTCATTATGTTTCCCGATGCAAACCAGATCCTGAAAAAGCTGAACGGTAAACTTCACCTTTGGAACATGATTCGTTTTCTCTACTATAAAAAGATCAAAACCATCACCCGTATTCGGGCCATCGCGGCGGGAGTTATTCCCAAATTTCAGAATTCCGGCGTTGAATCAGGAATTTTCTGGAATATGAATGAGAAAATGAAACATAAACCACACTATAAAGAGATGGAACTATCGTGGGTAGGCGATTTTAACCCAAAAATGATCTCACTTTATGAAGCCGTCGGAGGGGTAAAAGCAAAAACACATTACACTCTCAGGTATATGATAGACACTTCTGTTCCCTTCGAACGCTATATGCCTGAAAAAGTTAACCCGGATAAATTAAAAGAAATTGGTGATGTTTCCCCTGCAGAAAGTTAAATTCAATTCCCGAATTAATTAGTTTAGTACTATCTTTGGTACATATTTATTTGTAAAATGACTAAATCGAAACACAGAATATTACATCTGCCAATTATGATTGAGCAGGATGAAGACAATTTCTATATTGTCAGTTGCCCGGTATTCAGAGGTTGCCATTCTTACGGTAAAACAATTGATGAAGCTCTTTCCAACATTAAAGAAGTAATTGATATTTGTATTGATGAAGAAAAAGAAAAAGCTACAGGCATTAATCGTTTTGTTGGTTTCAGAGAGATGCAAGTTTCAATAAAAACGGCAACTATTTAATTCTTTACCATGCCTCAACTGCCAATAATTTCAGGCAAAGTGTTTATTAAATTTCTTGATCTCCTGGATTTGTTGTTATTCGGGTTAATGGATCTCATTACAGACTTAAACACCATGATGGCAGGATCACTACTGTTCCTGTTCACAAAAATGACGATCTGCCAAAAGGCCTTTTAAGAAAAATAATTCGTGAAGACTTAGATTTAGATCTTAATGAATTCATAGAACTTCTCGACAATTTTAATTAATTCAAAATATATTTTGCTATTGTTGTAACTATTTCTAATTTTGCAGTCCGAATTGAATTTGTTATTGATTTCAAGGATAAAAAAATGAAGAAAGACATTCATCCCAAAAATTACAGGCTTGTTGCTTTTAAAGATATGTCAAACGGCTATACTTTCCTTACCCGTTCAACTGCAACATCAAAAGAAACTATTACCATGGAAGACGGGGTTGATTATCCCCTGGTAAAACTTGAAATTTCCAACACTTCCCATCCTTACTTTACCGGTAAAATGAAGCTCGTGGATACAGCGGGTCGCGTTGATAAATTTATGAACCGCTACAAAGATCATATCGATAAAAAGAAAACTGCGAAATAGGCAATTCTGAAAAAGCTGAAGCTCCGGTGGTTATTTTAATTACCGGAGTTTTTTTTGTCAATAATCCGAAAAAAATAATCGTAAGGGCGGTAAGGCGCAAGGGTTACACGATTTTTTTTTGCGATTTTTTATTGCGCCCCTGCATCTCTGCGATTAATCATGCTAACTTTTCTTATATTTGAAAGAAAAACCGGAAATGAACTATATTCTTTTCGACGACTATAGCTGGGAACAACTGCTTCCTCTTACGTTTACACGCCCGGTATCAGAAATCAGGGTGGGTATTTTTACTATCCGGGAAAAATGGGAGAAATTTCTGGGGTGCAGGATTTCTTATCTGACACAGGATTATCTTGCATTAAAATATCCCATAAATATTGAGCCTGACAATCTTCTTATCAACGCGAGCCTTCTCCCTTCCCTTGAAATAATAAAACAACTTGAGCAACTTAAACAAAATAATGCATTTATTGCTGGTTCCAGGATTCTTGCTGTCAGGCTTGATAAATCCAAAACTCAACATTTTAATTTTTCTGATCTCAGCGGGTTAATAACATCCGGCTTAAATCCGGATCCAGCGCTCATTGATCATCCATGGCATATATTTCAACTAAACGGAGATGAAATCCAAAACGATTTTACATGGATCACTTCGGGCAGAAAATCGGCATTGCTGAGCAAAACCATGAACCTGATTGCTCAGGAAAATATCTTTGCCGAAGAGGGGTTTAAGGGGGAATTTGCCACCATTAACGCTTCAACCGGACCTGTTTACCTGGGTAAAGACAGTGAAATCATGGAGGGATCAATCGTTCGGGGACCTTTTGCACTTTGCGATCATTCTACTCTCAAAATGGGAGCAAAGATATACGGTCCAACAACCATCGGTCCTAACTCAAAAGCAGGCGGAGAAATTAATAATTCCGTAATTTTTGGCAATTCCAATAAAGGCCACGACGGCTTTCTGGGAAATTCGGTGCTGGGCGAATGGTGTAATATCGGGGCAGACAGCAACAATTCCAACCTTAAAAATAATTATGCAATTGTTAAACTCTGGAGTTATAAGGAAGAGAAATTTATTGATACAGCATTGCAGTTTTGCGGCCTTATCATGGGCGATCATTCCAAATGCGGAATTAATACCATGTTTAATACCGGTACCGTTGTTGGGGTAAGCGCCAATATTTTTGGCACAGGATTCCCGAGAAACTTTATCCCATCCTTCAGCTGGGGAGGCGCTCACGGATTAAGTACTTTTACCCTCCCCAAAGCCCTCGATGTAGCCGAAAAAGTTATGAGCAGAAGAAACCTGCCTCTCGACGATAAAGACAAATCCATCCTTATGGCAATATTTGAAAAGACTGATAAGTATAGAAGGTAGATTCTCTATTTTGGCATAGCTATTGACCTGTTTAGAATGTCTTACTTAATAATTGATTGATTTGAAATAAACAGACTATTTGTCAGTACAAAGAACGGAGATGATATGAAGAATTTGTTTGAATATAGTATTGAGAGCCTGTTGAGTTCCGATGGGATTGATGAAGAGACCGATTTTATACCCATTATCACTGATGATGAGGACGAAGATCTCCTTAAGCTGAATGTACCTGACGTTTTGCCAATCCTTCCACTCAGAAATACTGTTTTGTTTCCCGGAGTTGTAATCCCCATTACAATCGGAAGGGAAAAATCCCTGAAACTCATAAAAGAAGTTTACCGCAAAAATAAAATTCTTGGAGCAGTTGCGCAGAATAATGTTAACATCGATGAGCCGGAAATGAAGGATTTGTATAAGACCGGTACGGTTGCCCAGATTCTGAAAATCCTTGAAATGCCCGATGGATCTACCTCTGTTATTATCCAGGGGAAGAAACGTTTTGAGATTATGGACCTGGTATCCGACAAACCATATTATATAGCCCGGATCGATGTGCTCAATGATAAAAGATCAGGAAGCGAAGACGAACTCAATGCCATTGTTGCAACTCTTAAAGACCTGTCGCTCAAAATAATAAAATTATCTTCCAATATCCCGCCTGAAGCTACTTTTGCTGTAAAGAATATCGAAAGTTCCGCGTTTTTGATCAACTTCCTGTCGTCGAATAACGATATGGAAATTGCTGAAAAACAAAAACTTCTTGAAATTGATGACCTCAAGCAGAGAGGCATTCGTCTTCTCGAATACCTTGCCAAAGAAGTTCAGAAGCTTGAACTCCGCTATGATATTCAATCAAAAGTAAAACACGACCTCGATCAGCAGCAAAGGGAATATCTCCTTCACCAGCAAATGAAAACCATTCAGGATGAGCTTGGTGGTAATCCGGTTGAACAGGATATTAAAGATCTCAAAGAAAAAGCCAAAAAGAAAAAATGGCTAAAGGAAACCGCAACCATTTTTGAAAAAGAACTCGATAAATTAAGCCGACTGAATCCGGCAGCGGGTGAGTATTCCGTGCAAATGAACTATGTTCAGACTCTCCTCGATTTGCCCTGGGGAGAATATTCAAAGGATAATTTTAACCTGAAAAGGGCGCAAACCATCCTCGACAGGGACCATTTCGGACTTGATAATGTCAAAGACCGCATCATAGAACACCTTGCGGTTCTCAAGCTGAAAGGGGACATGAAATCACCAATAATATGCCTGGTAGGCCCTCCGGGAGTAGGAAAAACTTCGCTCGGAAAATCTGTTGCTTCTGCACTTAACAGAAAATATGTAAGGGTTTCGTTAGGCGGACTGCATGATGAGTCGGAAATACGCGGTCACCGTAAAACCTATATCGGCGCCATGCCCGGACGCATCATCCAGAGCCTGAAAAAAACCAAATCCTCAAATCCCGTATTTGTGCTCGATGAGATTGACAAAGTCGGCAGGGATTTTCACGGGGACCCCGAATCAGCTCTGCTCGAAGTGCTGGATCCGGAACAAAATTCTGCTTTCCACGATAATTATCTGGAGATTGATTACGATTTGTCGAGGATACTCTTTATCGCTACTGCAAACACAACCAGTACAATAAGTGCGGCTTTGCTCGACAGGATGGAGGTTATTGAAGTAACCGGTTACCTGGTTGAAGAAAAACTGGAGATAGCTAAACGTCATCTCGTTCCCAAACAACTTAGAGAACACGGCTTGCCTAATGCAAAACTGAAATTTACCAGGGGCGCTCTGCAGAATATCATTGAGTTTTATACCCGGGAATCGGGCGTCAGGCAACTTGAAAAGCAAATTGCCAAAGTGATCCGCGTGGTAGCGAAAAAAATTGCCCTGGAAGAAAAGTACGACACAAGCCTTACGCTTGAAAGTGTCAAGTCTATTCTCGGAACTCCCCGCTTCATGAAAGACCGGTATGAAAATAATGACTTTGCGGGAGTGGTTACAGGACTCGCGTGGACATCGGTTGGCGGTGAGATCCTTTTCGTGGAATCAAGTCTCAGCAAAGGAAACGGAAAGCTAACCCTCACGGGAAACCTTGGTGATGTGATGAAGGAATCTGCTGTTTTAGCGCTCGAATACCTGAAATCCCATTCGCCCATGCTCGACCTTGATTCCGAAATTTTTGAAAAATGTAATGTCCATGTGCATGTTCCTGAAGGCGCTATTCCCAAAGACGGACCTTCAGCCGGAATCACCATGATAACTTCACTCGCTTCTTCATTTACACAGAGGAAAGTGAGACCCAACCTGGCTATGACCGGTGAAATTACACTCAGGGGAAAGGTGTTACCTGTTGGAGGAATTAAAGAAAAGATCCTGGCAGCAAAAAGAGCTGGCATTAAGGATATTATCATCTCCCGGGAAAACCAGAAAGATGTTGAAGAAATAAAGGAAATATACAGGGCCGATCTTAACTTTCATTATATCGACAACATACTTCAGGTTCTTGAACTGGCGCTTCTTCAGGAGAAAGTAAAGAGCCCGCTGAAAGTTATTTAATATTTTTTCTTTTTTTTGATAAATAGTTACCAGTTTATCTAAAAAAGCTATTTTTACTGGTTATATTCTTTTCCAAATTAAAACATCATGAAAATGGGTCCATCACTTTTT
>CAYGFI010000230.1:0-6245 GCA_964349045.1 uncultured Chitinophaga sp. | reverse complement strand
AAAAAAAAAGAAAAAATCAGTCAATAAATGAGTTTAATACTCCGTTGTTTGTTGCTTGCGCCATAACTTCAGCGATAGGAATAATTTTTTTTTTGATATCCCGACAGCTCTGCTGCGAGGAAATTCATTTACTATCAGCCCCTGATGGAGTAATGAATGAATATATTTCAGTTGATTTTCTGCTTTTATGTCCCAGTAATCTCTGAACATTGCTCATATCAGCGCCACTTTCCAAAAGTTGAGATGCAAAGCTGTGACGCAGAGTATGAACACTTGCTTTTTTAATTATTCCGGCTTTTTGAACGTACTTCTTTAATACTTTCTGAATACATCTTTCCGAATATTTTTTACCATGATAACCCTCAAATAAAAAATTCTCAGGATGATAGCGCTTCCGGTATAAATCTATTTTTTGTAATAATTCAGGAATTAAAGGAACTGTCCTGTTTATCTCATCATTCCTGTTCCTTATTACTATCTGCATTTTCTCCGGGTCAATATCCTCCGGTTTTATTAAAACTGTTTCTCCTGTTGTAATCCCTGTCATGTAAATGGTACTGATCAGAACATTATGTTTGAGGTTTGGAATCAAATTGATGATCTTCCACACTTCCTTTCTGGTAAGAATGACAGGTATTGAACGCGCCCATCTTGGCCGGGGTATCTCACCTCGGCCGGGCACATTGCCATACTTATGCAGATAATATGCTTTTAATGAATTAATAAGTTGGTTTTGATATGAACGGGAAAAATTCCTGCTGATCGCCATTTCGTCAATATAATCCCTGATAGTTTCGATGGTAAGCTCTTTTTTATGCGTTGAAACCGATAAATACCGGCTCACATTATAAACATATTGGTTTATTGTACGGTTTCCATATTTCAGGGAAAACAAAAAATCCCTGAACTTTTCCATATGCTCAAACTGAAACGTGTTATTCCCTGAAAATGGAGCAACGTCTTCCGCTTCATTCACATGATCAATTCTGTAGTTTGCATTTTCAAGATATTTATTAAGATTTTTGGCAATTTCCGGTGTATTACTGATCTGCCATCCCCTTATGTTAGCATTAACAGACTTACCTCCCAGTTTCTTTATCAGGGTGGTTAGCTCAGAATCATAAAGGAAATTCAATACCAGGGAGTTATCGGTATAATTTTTATATATACAGATCCTTTTCTCAGACTGATTTTCTTCTATCCTGGGGAATTCTGAGGAACTGCTGATATCATAAAAACGTATGCAGGCCGGAAAAACCTGGTTTAGAAATAAAATGTGATTCCGGATGTTCCTCGTATGCCATGAATTCAAATGATTGCTCCACCTGCAATCGGGCAATTTCCTCACCAGCCTGATATATTCCGCATCTTCAGTTTCAGCGATTAGTCTTATTCTTAATTCGTCGTTGTAAAGAATTTTTTGAGTTTTAACGATACGCATAACTTTTTTAACCTTAATGCGTCAGGTTTTAAAATATCATTGTCTGAATTCATTTTTTTTTCATAAATGTGTAGAAATAAATTATTTTAATGATTCAGTAATCAAAAGCAGTTGTAAAAAACGCCACAAATTCACAGATTGTTTGTTCTCATAATTGAACCAGATAATCTGTGGCAATTTTTCTTTTCAAAAAAAGGAACTTTATAATCAGTGGGTGCAGCGTAGCAATTCCACAGTTTTCTACTAAGGGGAGGAACTCAATTAAATAGAAATGAAGAGTGAGTAAATTGCAGCTATCCTTTTTGATCCTTTTTGCTGAATTGTTAAGAAATACTTTTCATTGTAATTACGAAGACCATTATTCCTTAAAAGCGAATTTTAACATTATGTAACAATCAAGTTATTATAACTAATCAGGGGTTAGGCCATCCCCCGCCCAACCACCCTTAATGTCAAAATAATTGAAAAATCATTATAGAAAATCCAAAAGTTTTAAACAGTAGAAAAATTTATTTTGTTTTGGAGAAACACGTGCATTTTAACAGAGGTCATCACTAATCAAACTCGAAGTCCGTAAGCTTAATATTATTAGAGCATATGATTACCCTTTTGCTGATATTGCCTTTAATGCATCCATGCTAGGGATAGAAATTGTTCTTCCATTTATAAGGATTATTCCGTCTTTTTCGAACTCTTTCAAAATACGTATAGCGCTGTCTTTCGACATGGCTGTCATATCCGCGAGGTCCTGCCGGCTTATAGTTAAATTAAATTCCTGGTTTTTATAAATCTTTTCAGAAAGGTAAATCAGTGAATCAGCAATTTTACCATGCATCTGTTTTTGAGTAAGACTTATTAATTTATCATACAACATAGCCTGTTTTAAATTCAGATGTTCAAGGAATTTTGTGGTAAATTGTGCATTCATGTTGATAATCCGTTTAAAATTTCCAAGGCTAATGAAGCAAACACTTGTTGGCTCGAGAGCTGTAACTGAGAAATGATGGCGCTGGTCGGTAAAAACTCCGGGACCTCCGAGAATAGAGTGAGGCCCGATAAGGTTTAACAGCAGATTCCGGTCATTAATGCCTTCAATATATAGCTTAGCATATCCGGATGTAAGATTTATCAGGTGAGTAAGATTAGTTCCTTGTTTTACAATATTTTCCCCGGTTTTGAATTGAACTTCAAAGCGATCTTCATTAAGTATTTTTGTCTCTTCAGAATTTAATAATTGAAATAAGGGTGATTTATGGTTACATTCATCGCAGTTTCTGCAGTAAACTGACTTTTTGTAAATTGTCATTTTATATTTCGTTTGTACCTGTTCAGGTTTGATAATTTGGTAAATATACACGATTTATAGAAATATGTATTTTTTTTTATCGCCAAATATCATTTATATTTATGATGGTTATCGATTTATTTCTTGTTATGTATCGACTAAAGAGAAAGTATATTTTGATTAATATTGCAGAAGCAAAGACGTATTAAAACTTAACTTTGACAAAAGTTTATAACTCAATAAGGATACTTGTTAGATAGTTACATTGGAATGCGCTGTAATGGTTTTTCAGTGATTTCTTTAACATTGGGAAAAATATAAATACAGGATATAAATTATCCATTTGACCTTAATAAATTAATTAGATGCAGATGAAAGGATATATTCAATTTAAAAAGACAGTGGCAGTTGCCCTTGTCCTGGCGGCACTATCTCTGGCAGGATGTGAGAAATTTGTTATCGAATCAACTGAAATCAATCCTGATGAAACGAGATACTTCCAGGCGGATATTCTTCCGATTTTTTCGAGGTATAGTTGTACCAACTGCCACAATGGGAAACTTTCTCCTGATTTGCGGCCAGAAAATGCCTATACTTCGCTTAAAAACGGAGGGTATGTTACAGGAACCCCTCCTGAATCATCTAAATTATATAAGAAGTTCCTTAACCCACATTCCGGAATAACATTGCTTGATTGGGAACATCAGTATATTTTATATTGGATTACACAAGGCGCAAAAGACAACTAATTAAATTAATATAATCTTTAAAATTATAGTCATGAAGAACTTACTCTTAATATTACTGCTTATTTTCCCGGTTTTTAATGTATTTTCTCAGGAACAGGAAACTGATGCACCTGTGGATGCTCCATTTGTAGCCTCTATTCTGATTGATAACCAAACAGTTGTTAGTCCATATAAAGGGGGTTTGGAATTCGAAATTCATCACCGCTTCGGTACTATAAAAAATGGCATCACTGATGTTTTCGGGATCTATGCTTCCTCAAATATCCGGCTTGGTTTAAATTATGGAATTACTGATAAATTAATGATAGGAGTTGGATCTACTAAAGACTATAAACTCCAGGAAGTCCAATGGAAATATGCAGTTCTTCAACAGACTGAGTCTGGAAAAATGCCCGTATCACTTAGTTATTATGGAAATGTTGTTTTAGATGCCAGGGCCAATGACGCGTTCGGACCAGCTGAAACCTACAGAGATATTCATCGTTTTTCTTATTTCACACAACTAATCATTTCCCATAAACTAAGCGAAAAATTCTCATTCCAGCTTGCTCCTGGCTTTTTCTATTATAATGCCGTTGAAGAGGGATTGAAAAACGCAAATTTTTCGATTCATGCAGGAGGAAGAGCAAAAATCATTGGTTATAATTCTCTTATTTTTGAATACGATCAGTTGCTTACTCAGCAGGAAATACCTGCACAGCCAAAACCAAATCTTTCTCTTGGATATGAGATTGCAACAGGTACACATGCTTTCCAGGTTTTTGTAGCTAATTACTCGTCAATTATTAATCAAAGAAACCTGTTGTACAACACTAACGACTTTGCTTCAGGAGAATTTCTTGTAGGATTTAATATCACAGTTCGTTTTTAAAAACCGGTGCAGTCGTTAATTAAATTGTCTTTATATGCCAAATAAAAATTGCTGGGCTTATTACGCCCTGGTATCAATAATCCTGATATCTGTTCCCTCTATAGCTGCCAGCCCGAAAAGGGATAATATCTCTGCTCAAACCCAGCAATATCTTCCGGAGGATTCACCTTCTTTTGAAGATAACGAAACCTGTCTTAAATGTCATGCCTCAAAATATTATGTTCTGTCCGACACCACTTCAGGGCAAACCATACGGCAGGCAATGTGTGATAATTACACTATTTCAAAAGAGAATTATTATAATGCAGTTCATCGCAATTTTGGCTGTACCGATTGCCATTCAACGGAATATTATACATTTCCTCATCCTATAGCTCTAAGATTCGAAGCTAAATTAGCATGCATTGATTGTCATGGCGGGAATGAAAATACTGCACAGTATCACTTTGAGGGAATAGAAACCGATTATATAAAAAGTGTTCATTCAAATATTGAAAGCCACGAATTTACTTGCTGGAAATGTCATAATCCTCATTCGTACATTCCCCTGGCGCGTAGAGATTCTCTGACAACAAATTTTGTAGTTAGTTCAAATCAGATGTGTCTGAATTGCCATGGAAATCTGGATAACTTTCAACTTCTTTCCGATCGTGAGTTGACGGGTGTCATCCGGAAGCACGACTGGCTTCCAAATCAGGCTTTGCACTTCAAATCTGTCAGATGCATTGAATGCCATTCGGCCCAAAACGATGATATTTTAATTTCGCATAATATCCTGCCAAAAGACAGCGCCATCTCTGATTGTGTTAAATGTCACTCAGCCAATTCAATTCTGATGGGGACACTCTATAAATTCAGAACCATCGAAAGCAGAAAATCATATGGCTTTGTTAATGCAACAATAATCAATAACAATTCATATGTTATTGGTGCAAACCACAGCCGGTTTATGAATTTTATTGGTATTTTAATAATTCTTATGACTCTAACGGCTGTAATAATTCATACAGCTTTCAGAATTAAAAAATCGAAAAAATAAATCAATGAGCGAGCAAGTATATTTCTATCCTGCATGGATCCGAATCTGGCACGTACTAAATGCAATCCTTTGTCTTCTTTTGATATTCTCAGGATTTAGTTTACAATATTCCAATCCTGACTTTTCATTAATCAGTTTCCGGCCGGCTGTTTCATTACATAATTTTGCCGGTGTATCTTTAACTATTTCCTATTTCATTTTTTTCCTGGGAAATATTTTTTCTGAAAACGGGAAATACTACAGGCTTCATTTTAAAGGTCTGGGACTTCGATTGTGGATACAGTTTAGGTACTATGCTTATGGATATTTTGTAAATGAAGAAACTCCTTTCCCGATAACCAGGAATAACAAGTTCAACCCATTACAGCAATTCTCTTACATTATCGCTTTATATGTTGCTCTGCCTTTGTTATTTATAACAGGTTGGGCTCTGTTGTTTCCGGAATTCATCCTGAAAAAGGTGCTTGGAATAAGCGGAATCTTCCTTACCGCGCAATTACATATCCTGATGGCTTTTCTGGTTACCCTGTTCTTAATAATTCATTTATATGTAAGTACTATGGGGAAAAATCCATTGAGTAATTTTAAAAGTATTGTTACGGGTTGGCAGAAGTTACATTGACAATAAGACAAAAGTATTAAGTTAAAAGTGGAGTTTGTGGAAGTTATTTGGTGGGAAGGAGGGAGTTGGGAGTAGGGAGTCGGAAGACGGAAGACGGGAGTAGGGAGTCGGAAGTCGGGAGTAGGGAGTCGGAAGACGGAAGTAGGGAGTCGGGAGTCGGGAGTTGGGAGTCGGAAGTCGGAAGTAGGGAGTTGGGAGTCGGAAGTCGGAAGTCGGAAGTAGGGAGTTGGGAGTCGGA
>CAYGFI010000229.1:0-6280 GCA_964349045.1 uncultured Chitinophaga sp. | reverse complement strand
TACTTTTGCCATAGTGTTAACCGTTTTTTTGGTCAACGTATTTCAGGCACCGACATAAATGAAACTCTCTCCGAAACCTGAATGGCAATGAAATTTGGGGAGAGGATTGAAATGCGGGGGTGAAAACTGAAAGACAGGAGATTAAAAAGTGTAAAGTAAAAAAAGCCTGTTAACAATTTCTTGTTATCGGGCTTTTTCGTGGGGTACTTTTCGGATATTCCTCTCTATGTCAGTGTGCGGAATTACCAGCTAATGGAATGTCAATCCAATTTTTCTATTAAGCCCTTTCTCAAAGATTCGAATCAAAGTAGATAGTTGAATATTTCCTTTGGCATTTTCAATCCTTGAAATATAACTTTTCTTTGTTCCTGTTTTTTCTGCAAGTTCACCCTGGGTCATTTTAGCCTCTTTTCTTGCTTCTTTAAGCATTACACTAACAATGAACATCTGAGCTTTTTCTTCATATTCATTCCGGCTTTCAGTTCCAATTCTACCATATTCTACTTCGATCAATTCGTCGAAAGTTTTAACTCCTTTATATTTATCCATTCTTTTGTTTCTTAAGTTCGAAATATTCACTTTTTAATCTCATTGCTCTTTCAATTTCATCCTTAGGTGTTTTCTGCGTTTTTTTGTGAAACCCATTTAATAAGACAACTAACCGGCCTTCATCAAAGCAGCAGAAAATCCTGTAAATATTTAAATTATATTCAATTCGTATTTCAAAAAGTCCTCTGTAACCTGTCATTGGCGCAAGAAACTTCTCTGGTACTCTGTCAACCTGCTTTATCAATTCGAAAACATATTGGATTTTCGATTTCACCTTTAAATCAAGATTTTTATAAAATTCAAGGAAGTACTCTCCGTGAAATATAATTTGTCTTGTCATGGAGCAAAGTTATCTCAAAAGTTAACAATAACAAAGTAATTTCATAATCAACGCAATAAGTTCTGACAAAAAGGGGGATACTTTCCAATTCCACTTCTTTTTCGTCTGTAGTTTCTGTATATTTCAGTCTGTATAGTACCGAACCATCGGTCTGCTTCTGGAGGTTCTGTCAACGATTTTAAAGCCTGCCCGTTCAAATGATCTATACAAACCTATCCATGCAAAAGTATCCAGCAGTTTCCACAGGCTCCTTTATCTCCAAAAAGCTGAACAAACCGGTTCCAGTTATTTTTCGATAAGGGTTCAAAGCTAAGTTGCTTTAAAAACTCCGTCTGGTGATTACTTATTTCCTTTTTCACACTGAGAAGTTTACTTATTTGTAAATTACCTGTTTATTTTTTTGAACGCTTAATAATCTTTAAAAACCGGGTTTTCATTTTCTCAAGCCCTTTTTGCCTGGATTTTTCGTTGTCATCCGTCCCGCTATATAATTGGCTGCCAATTAATAGTGAAATGGGTCTGAGAGATTCAAATTCCTCACAAAAAACTTTTAACATGGCAGCAAATGGCAGAAACAAAATCATACCGGCAATACCCCAGACAGAAGCGCCGATAATCAGGCTTAAAATGGCCGCGAGGGCATTGACATGCATGCTGCTCCCGAGTACTTTCGGGCTGATTATATTGGTATCGATCAATTGGATGGCCCAAAACAAAATCGCGACAACCAGGGGTACCCATAATGAATCATGTGTCATAAAAGCATAGAAAACAGGAATACTTGCTCCTATTGTCGTTCCTACATAAGGAATAATAGACATCACAGCAGCTAAAAAGCCGAAAAGGAAAGGGCTGTCAATACCAATAATCCAAAGCCCAATGCTATTGGCAAATCCCAGGATCATGATCAGTAAAATCACTCCGCCTAAATATTTCTGTCCAACCTTTTGAATCCTTTTTAACATATTTAAAACATTTTCCCTTTTATCATCAGGAGAAAACGCAATAAATGCACGGGTTAATCCATCGCGGTAAATTAAAATTAAAAAGGTAAAAATGATGGTTGCCAGGAGACCGGTGGCAAACGATGCGGTGCTGTTAAAGGTTTGTTTTACCAGCGACCCTGCTGAATTGTTTAACCAGCTCTTAATCTGATCTAATAATTCATTTTTTTCCAGATGTGGAACGAAGTTCAGATTATTGTTGACAAATAACGTAACCTCGGCAAAAACATTGAGGATTTTTTCCTTAAAGTGAGAAAACTCCTCTGAAAGTCCCATAATCTGAGTCGAAAAAAAGAAGATGACTCCTCCAATTACTATAAACACTGCCAGAATAGAGAGAAAAGCAGATATTATTTTACTCATTCTCCATGATTCAAATTTTTTTGCCAATGGAAAAAGAATAAAGGATATGAGCAAAGCCATTCCTAAAGGGATAAGAATTGTCTTACCTAAAATTAAAATTGCAAAAATTGAAAATACAGTTGCAATAGCGAAAAACAGTTTTTGAAAAGATAGGTTCATCTTAATTGGATTTAAAATTCAATTGTTTTGTTTTTTCCTGACGTTGGAAAACAGTCTTTTATTCCGGATACCAGCTAGTTTAGTCGTTCATTAACCGGTTAGCTTTGAACCAAAATTAGTGCTTTTTTAATTCTATTCTTTTTTATACCGGTGAATATTATTTGTTTTTTTTACTTTGAGGGCGTGAGGGTCGTGACGGGCGTGACGGGCGTGAGGGTCGTGACGGGCGTTACGTTCGTTACGTTCGTCACGTTCGTCATGTTCGTCACGTTTGTTACGTTCGTTATGTTCGTCACGTTCGTCACGTTCGTCACGTTTGTTACGTTCGTCACGTTCGTCATGTCGTCACGTCGTCACGTTCGTTACATTCGTCACGCTCGTCACGTCGTCACGTCGTCACGTTCGTCACGTTCGTCACGTCGTCACGACCGTCACGCCCTCACGCTTCCCCCCGCTTCTCCACCCGGATCCTCGCATCCACTACAAAAATATCATCTCCCTTCCCAATAAGCGGATTCAGATCGAGTTCTTTGATTTCTACTGCAAACCTCAGAAGGGTTGACAAACGAATGATGATTTCCGCAAATTTCTCCTCATTGATTCCTTTCTGACCACGGGAACCCTGGATGATCCTGTAAGATTTCAAAGAACGGATCATACTGACCACCTCATTGTGTGTCAGCGGAGCGAGTCCGGAAGAAACATCTTTGATCACTTCAACAAAAATTCCACCTAAACCGCAAAGCACAACATGTCCGAACTTCGGCTCATAACTTGCGCCAATAAATAATTCAAGACCGGAAAGCATGGGTTGGAGCAGAACTCCTTTGTAACCGGGAATTTTTTGCATCCGGTTGAATTCTGCCAGCAGGTGGGTTTTGGATCTGACATTCAGAGTAACTCCTCCCACATCCGATTTATGCAGTGGGCCCACCACTTTCATTACCAGGGGATAAGTGGTTTCATCTGCCATTTTAATAAGGGAAGATTCATTTTTTGCAATTCCTCCTTTTACTCTGGGAATACTGGCGGCATCGAGTAATGCCTGTATATTGGATTCATCGATATAACCTGAGTCTGCTCTTTCAATGATCCTGCGGATCTCCGGAATATCAACCCCGTCAAGAAAAATTAAATCATCAGCAGGTTTTGGTGTATTATAAACTTTTGTCAGTGCATTGCCGAGAAGAACCTCGTCGGGGAAATTCACATGACCTTTTGCAAGGAATTCTTCCACTTCTTTTTTCGCGGTACTTATGGAAGGTAAGATCGGAAAAATTGGCTTTTTCGTTACTTTCATCTTTTCATGCAGCAACTCATAAACATCAAATACCTGAGATAATCCGGTGCTTCCGAAGATCACCATTATTGCATCAATATTATCGAATTTCTGATCGCAGTAATCAATTATTAACCCCAGTTGCTCTGCGGTTCCTGTTGCAAGAAAGTCAACAGGATTTATAACCGAAGATCCCGGTAACAGCCTCGTTAAAAGTTCATCGGCCCAGGGTCCTTCAATCTTCGGTATTTCAAGTCCTCCCATGGAAAGAGCATCCGTAAGCATAACAGCCGGTCCACCTGCATGGGTAATTATCGCAATTCCTTTGCCTTTAAATTCCTTGTGCATAAAGATGGATGCAACCGTGGTAAGTTCTTCGCGCCCGAAACAACGCACGATGCCGGCCTTACGGAACAATGCTTCAACGGCAAGGTCTGAACTTGCCATTGCGCCGGTGTGTGAGGAGGCTGCACGACTTCCGGCTTCGGAACCGCCTGATTTGATGGCTGCAATCCTGCAACCTTTACGGATCAGTGATGAAGCATGTTTGAGAAGCTTATCGGGATCTTTAATACTCTCAATATACAAGAGTTTTATTCGTGAGCTTTTCTCAGGATCAAACGTTTCGTCCATATATTCGAGGATATCCTCCACCCCGATCATAGCGCTGTTTCCCACAGAAAAAACGTTGGAAAAGGTCAACCCCTTAGGAATGCCCGATTCCATGATAAATACCGCGGTAGCCCCGCTCCCGCTGACAAAGTCACAGCCTGTACCGGAAAGCCTTGGAATCGGTGTTGTAAATACACCCTGGTAAAAAGGAGTCATTACCCCAATGCAATTGGGGCCGATTAATGTACCTCCGGCTTTCTTTACTATATTGACAATGTCCCTTTCCAGCGCCCTGCCTTCTTCGTTCTCTTCGCTGAATCCTGCTGAAATAATAATAAATGCCTTCGTTTTCTTTTTTTCCGATAATATGGTAATTGCCTCAAGGCAAAAACGGGCCGGGACCGCCAGGATAGCCAGGTCTGTTTTTGGTAAATCACTTACCGATCTGAAGGATGGTACTCCCTGAACCTGGTCTTCCTTCAGGTTAACAACATAAAGTTTTCCCCTGAAACTCCCCTCTAAAATATTCTGAAGGATCTTACCTCCGGGTTTATGAACATTATTGGAACCTCCGATAATTGCGATCGACTTTGGACGAATAAGCTGTCCGGTAATTCTATGCTGCATTCAGGAAAATTTTAAACAAATCTACAAAACAGCTATTAGATAAAGTTCTGAAATTTGTTAATACTGCCGAAAAGCATTAAAATATTACATCCCGTTAAGGATTTATTATTTTTTATGCCCGCTAACCCCGCTTCAAGCAGATGGAATGCGCTCGCCAGGATTCATGTACTTCAAAATTATTTACTGTGCTAATGGGCACCGATTATATGAAATTTAAAATCCGTCCCTTATTTTTTAATGTCCTAATGCCGGACGGGCATTTACTTTTTTTGCTCACAGCGTGTTTATTTCAGTAGTGTTTGCGAACTCCTTTCAGTCGGTTCTTGATGAAAAAAGTAAACAAAACCGCGTGCCGCCATAGCTTTAGCGGTGGCGCAAAATCAAGCAAAACGCTTGCGCTGAAGCTTCAGCGTAGGCGCAAATCATCCCGGCCTTTACCCACAAGGCCTGCAAGCTCGCGGCCATTTTTGCGGGCCATCGCACTTTACTCTTTCTTAATTTTGAAATTTTTCGTTTTAAATTTATTACCGGACAACAGTGATTCTTAATATAATCCATCTGTTTAAATATATACATTTTGGATATTGAGTTAAAAAAGGCTCAATCCTTATAAATTGATCTGACTGTTTCATTCAGACCAGAACAGACTCAATTACCTTTGGAAAGTGCTTATACTCCAGTTCATGAACCTTTTGCGCCAGGCTCTCAGGAGTTTCGTTAACGTCAACGGTACATTTTGCCTGGAAAATAATATCTCCTGCATCATATTCTTCATTCACGTAATGAACAGTAATGCCCGATTCGGGTTCGTGATTATCAATAACCGACTGGTGAACCCGGTTTCCATACATCCCTTTTCCACCATATTTTGGAAGGAGCGCCGGGTGAATATTTATAATGCGATTTGGGAAATACCGGATAAGATTTGACGGAATTAGCCATAAAAATCCGGCAAGAACGACTAAATCTATCTTATGCGTTATTAATTTGTCTAACACCTTGTTTGTATTGTAAAAATCTTCCCTGCTAAAAATGAAACAGGGGATTCCGAGATTTTTTGCACGTTCCGTAATAAATGCGTCCGGATTATTGGTAAGAAAAAGACAAACCTCTATTGCCGGATGACGGTAAAAAAATCGACTGATGTTCTCCGCATTGGATCCCGATCCGGATGCGAATATTGCTATTTGATTCTTTTTCATTTAGTTATAATTTGTGCTAATTAAAGAGTTTTTCGAATGATCGGTTCATTTTTTGTGATTTTTTTTTATTGTTTTCGTGAAAAAAGTAATTATTTCCATTATTTTAATGTAAGTTTAGTTTGTTTTTAAATGATTATTGCATTTC
>CAYGFI010000228.1:0-6315 GCA_964349045.1 uncultured Chitinophaga sp. | reverse complement strand
GTTGTAAATAATAAATACCGTGAAATTATATTCTAAAATAGTAAATTTTTTTCTTTTGGAAATATTGTTGCACTTGTTCACCGGGGGAAACGTTTTTTGTCAGTCCTCAAGAGATCTTGAAAAGAAGAAACTGGATAATATCAGTAAACTTAACTATTCCAGAAAACTACTTGATCAAACAGCTGAATCTAAAAATACTACACTCAATCAATTAAATCTTATTCAACAGAACATTGAGTTAAGGTTGGTTGTTATGGATAATATTTCCGATGAACTTTCTTTTTTAATGAGCGACATTGAATCTAATAAAAGAGAGATTATTGAAATTGAACGTAAAATATCTAACTTAAAAAATGATTATAGCAGGTTGATTATTGCTGCTTCAAAAAACCTTGATTCTGATTATGCCTTGATGTATATATTTTCCTCTCTTGATTTTAATCAGGCCTATCAAAGGGTTAAATACTTGAAATATCTTGCCCGGTATAGGAGCGATATGGTTGAAAAACTTCAAGCTGAAAAGCAGAATCTAAATATAAAAAATTCAGAATTAATTGAAAATAAAAAGAAGAATGAGAGATTGCTTTATGAACGAAAAATGGAGTTACTTGCTTTGGATAGAGATAGGGAAAGAAACATAACACTTATTCATTCTTTACAAAAAAAAGAAGGTGAATTAAAAAAGGAAATTAAGGAGAGAGAAAGGATTCAGTCAGAAATAGAAAAGGAAATTAGAAGAATTATTGAAGAAGAAGCTGCAAGAGTTAGAAATACAAAAGGGACTGAAATCCTGACACCCGAGCAAAAACTAATTTCTTCTGATTTTAATAAAAATAGGGGACGGCTTCCTTGGCCTTCTGAGCAAGGTGTGTTAACAGGTAAATACGGAGATCAAAATCATCCTGTTTTGAAGGGCGTTAAAATTAGAAATAATGGCATCGACATAAATACGGTGCCGGGAACAGAAATACGATCAATTTTTGATGGAGAGGTTACTAAGGTTATAGCTATTTTAGGAGCAAATTACACGGTTATTATTAAACATGGAGAGTATAGGACGGTTTATCAAAATCTTATCGATGTAAAAGTTAAGGCGGGTGATAAAATAAAAACTAAATCTGTAATTGGAACTGTGTTTACTGATCAGGAAAATGCATCAAGATTGCACTTTGAACTTTGGAAAGATAAGCTTACTCAAAACCCCGAATTGTGGCTTAGTAAATAAATAGTATAAAAAAGGTAACCTTTTTTATTTTTTTAAGTATAAAGGTATGCTTTATTATTTCCACTATTTTCTGATGTATAATATGAAAAAAGTACTTAAGATAAAGTCAATATCTGAAAACCTGCGAAGTGTTGAAAAATTTGTTGATGAAGTGGCTACTGACCTTTCACTTACAGATGAGATTTACGGAAATTTGCTTATTGCTACACTCGAGGCAGCTAATAATGCAATTCAGCACGGGAATAAAGGACAAAAAGATAAAGAGGTGAATATAGTTTTGAAAAAGGAGAAATATAGAATTATTCTCCGGGTTCAGGATCAGGGGAGTGGATTTGATTATAAAAGTATACCGGATCCTACCTCTCCGGAAAATATTGAAAAAATAAATGGAAGAGGAGTTTTCCTTATGCAAAAATTGTCTGATCAGATTGAATTTTTCGAAAATGGACGAATCGTTCAACTTACTTTTAGCCTTAAATAAAATTGCCTCTTTCTTTTCATTCTGCTGATATTAGTTTTATTCTGAAAGAGAAAAGCGCTTTCAGAAAATGGATAAATTCTGAAATTCTCAGAAGATCATTTAAAACAGGCATGATAAATTTGATTTTCTGCTCTGACGATTTTCTTTTGGAGTTAAATAAGAAATATCTGAATCACAATTTCTATACTGATATTATCACTTTTAATTATAATGAAGCAAATCTAATTTCCGGTGATTTGTTTATTTGTATAGATCGAATTAAAGAAAACACTCTGATTTTTAATACTAGCTTTCAGCAAGAATTGAAACGCGTAATTATTCATGGAATACTCCACCTTATGGGCCATGATGATAACTCCCCGGATTTAAAAAAGAAAATTCATGAAGAGGAGGATGAAGCCCTCAAACGATTTCCTCTAAGTTGAAGCAGACGGTGATTATTTATATTGTTTTTAAATAATTATCTTTGCGGTAAATTAAAAATTATGTTACCTGAGTATGATGTAATTGTGGTTGGTGCGGGGCATGCTGGATGTGAAGCTGCTGCTGCTGCTGCTAATCTGGGTTGTAAAACTTTGTTAATCACCATGGATATGACAAAGTTTGGACAGATGAGTTGTAATCCGGCTATGGGTGGAGTGGCAAAAGGTCAGATTGTACGTGAAATTGATGCACTTGGAGGATATTCGGGATTGGTTACTGACGCTACAATGATCCAATATCGATTGCTGAATCGTTCAAAAGGCCCGGCAATGTGGAGCCCCAGGGCTCAATGTGATCGAACAAGATTCAGTATAAAATGGAGAGAATTACTGGAAAAAACAAATAATTTGGATTTTTGGCAGGATATGGTTGTTTCACTTATCATTGTTGATGGAACTATAAAAGGAATAAATACAAAAATTGGAATGAGTTTCTATTCGAAAACGGTTATACTTACTAACGGAACTTTTCAGAATGGATTAATGCATATCGGAAGGACTCAAATTCAGGGAGGCAGGGCATCAGAACCTGCTTCTTTGGGAATATCTGAGCAGTTAAAAGAATATGGATTCGATGTGGGAAGAATGAAAACGGGTACTCCGGCACGTATTGATGGACGTACCGTTAACTTCTCAAAATTAGCTGAACAGCCAGGAGAAGTTGAAAAAAGAAAATTCTCTTTCCTGGATTATGAAGTTGATTATTCCAAGCATAGACCTTGTTATATAGCGTTTACAAATCTGGACGTTCATGATAATATTAGGACAGGACTTGAAGATTCACCCATGTATAATGGTACAATAAAAAGTATTGGACCACGATACTGCCCTAGTATAGAAGATAAAATTCATACTTTTGAAGGAAAAGAGAATCATCAGCTTTTTTTGGAACCTGAAGGCAATGATACAATTGAATATTATATTAACGGTTTTAGCTCTTCGTTACCATGGAATGTACAATACGAATCTTTAAGAAAAATAAAAGGACTTGAAAATGTTAAGATATTCCGTCCGGGTTACGCTATAGAATATGATTATTATCCTCCGGTACAACTTAAACACACGTTAGAAACTAAGAAAATATCGGGTTTATACTTCGCAGGGCAAATCAATGGAACAACCGGGTATGAGGAAGCTGCCGCCCAGGGAATTATGGCTGGAATTAATTCCTCCCTTAAGGTACAGGGTAAAGGAGAATTTATATTGAGTAGAGATCAGGCTTATATTGGAGTACTTATCGATGATTTAATAACAAAGGGAGTTGATGAACCTTACCGGATGTTTACATCGAGAGCTGAATATAGAATACTTTTACGACAGGATGATGCTGACGATCGGCTTACTGAGATTTCGTACAGGTTAGGCCTTGCTGATGAAAGGAGATATGCTCTTCTTGTTCAAAAGAGAGAATGGAAAAAAGAAATTAAACGGCTATTGGAGAAAACAAGCATTTTTCCTGAAATGATAAATCCTTTATTAATAGCTAATGGAACAGTACCTATTAACCAAAAACTGAAGGTCATTGAAATTCTAAGGCGACCACAAATTTATCTTATAGAATTAATTGATTTGATCCCGGGCTTAAGAGAATTAACGGTTTTATTTGGCACAAGAAGGGATGAAATACTTGAATCAACGGAGATAGAAATTAAATACAAAGGTTATATTGAAAGAGAAAAATTAATTGCAGATAAAATAAAGCGCCTGGAAAGTATTAAAATAAAAGGCGATATACATTATGATAATCTGGCTTCTTTATCCATTGAAGCAAGACAGAAGCTTACACGTGTCAAACCCGATACAATTGGGGAGGCCTCAAGAATCAGCGGAGTTTCACCTGCAGATATCAGCGTCTTATTATTGTATATGGGTAGGTAATGTTCCACGTGGAACATGTTCCACGTGGAACATTAAAAAGTGTATGAATTTATCGAAGAAATATCTTGGAAATATTGTAGATCTCTTCAACGAAGAGATTTATCCGGCTGAAATTGTTGTTGAAGATGGAATAATTAAGTCAATTAAAAAATCATCAGCCAAAACTAATTCTTTTTTACTTCCCGGACTGGTTGATTCACATGTCCACATCGAAAGTTCTATGCTTACTCCACAGAATTTTGGACGTGTTGCTTTGTCGCACGGAACTATTGCTGCCGTTTCTGATCCACATGAAATTGCCAACGTTTTAGGAATTGAAGGGGTTAAATATATGATAGAAAACGCAGCGGGTTCTGAAATGAAATTCTTCTTCGGAGCTCCGAGCTGTGTGCCGGCAACAAAATTTGAATCTTCCGGTGCAGAAATATCAGCCAGCGAAATCGAATCATTGTTTAAAAATCAACATCTGCTATTCTTATCCGAACTTATGAACTACCCGGGAGTAATTTATGGTGACCCAGATGTTCTTAATAAAATACGGATTGCTAAAAAGTATAATCGAAATATCGATGGACATGCACCTGGACTTACAGGAGAGAATTTGAAAAAATATATCGATGCCGGAATCGAGACCGATCATGAATGTTCCAACCTTGATGAGGCAATCGAAAAAATTAATAGGGGAATGATCATTCAGATAAGGGAAGGAAGCGCAGCAAAAAATTTTGAGGCTCTCTGGACACTTATTGATAGATACCCGGATAAAGTATTTCTCTGTTCTGATGATCTTCATCCTGATGATCTATTGGAAGGACATATTAATTTACTTTTAAAAAAAGCTGTACTGAAAGGGGTTAACATCTTTAACCTTTTGCGCACAGTTTCTGTGAATCCCGTAAATCACTATAAGTTAAATCTTGGGCTTCTTCGGCTTGGAGATGCAGCTGATTTTATCAGGGTCGATGATCTGATTTCTTTTAAAGTCTCAGAAACTTATATATCGGGTATAAAGGTATACGATCGCTTAGCTGGCTTATCTGAAATTCCGGATCAGAAAATATTAAATAGATTTAATGCAACCTGTATAACTGAAGAAGCACTGAAGGTTCCACCTTTGAGCAATCATATTAAAGTAATTTTAGTTAAGGATGGCGAACTGATAACTAAATCAATGAATGCAACGCTCAAAGGAAAAACAGACCTCTTGTCTGATACCAATCAGGATATTTTGAAACTTGTTGTGCTGAATCGTTATGTTACAGAATCACCTGCAGTTGCGTTTATTAAGAATTTTAATCTGTCAAGAGGTGCAATAGCGAGTTCTATCGCTCATGATTCTCACAATATTATTGCGGTTGGTGTTAGCAATAGGGAAATTGCTGAATGTATCAATTGGATTATTTCCAACAGGGGAGGTATTGCTGTTCATGACGGGTCTCGAATTTACGGAATAACACTTCCCATAGCAGGGATTATTTCAGATAGAAATGCCGAATATGTTGCAAAAAAATATAAGGAAGTAAATAAAATTACGGAAGATCTCGGATGTCGCCTGAAAGCTCCATTTATGACCCTTAGCTTTATGGCCCTTTTGGTTATTCCGGAATTAAAACTTAGCAATAAAGGTCTTTTTGACGGAAAAAATTTTAGTTTTAGCAACTTATACGTAACCTAATTTCCTTCCGGTTAATATGAAAGAGGATCAGGATTTATTTAAAAATATTATCATAAACCTGCCAGGAAAACCGGGCGTTTATCAATTCTACGATACTGCGGGTTCGCTTCTATATATCGGGAAAGCAAAAAATCTGAGAAAGAGAGTTTCCTCATATTTCACAAAAATTCATCATGAAAACAATAAACTTCGGGTTCTTGTAAAAAAGATTGCTGATGTTAAACATATCGTTGTTGATACTGAATCTGATGCCCTGCTTCTTGAAAATAATCTTGTTAAAAAATACAAGCCTAAATATAATGTTAACCTGAAGGACGATAAAACATTTCCCTGGATATGTGTTAAAAATGAACGTTTTCCAAGAGTCTTTTCAACAAGAACATTAGTATCCGACGGATCGAAATACTATGGCCCCTATACCTCTGCCTTTACCGTAAAAACCTTATTGACCCTGATCCGTCAATTATATAAACTCAGAACATGTCCGCATAATCTCTCGGAGGAAAATATTAGCAAGAATAAAATAAAAAAATGTCTGGAATTTCATATTGGTAATTGCCTGGGACCTTGTGAA
>CAYGFI010000227.1:0-6342 GCA_964349045.1 uncultured Chitinophaga sp. | reverse complement strand
ATGAAATAACAAAAGAAAATGACCGGGTTTATGGGGCCTATTTCAAATTGGTTCCCGGAGTATTGGGAAATGCACTGCTCCTGGATGGAAATACAAGTTTTGTCCTGTGCAGCGGTGAAAAAGCTCCAAAACTTTCAGGAGACTTTAGCATTGGTGCTTGGATGGCACTGGGTGCATACCCAACAAATTGGTGCCCGCTGGCTAATCAAAACACTTCAAAAGGCAAAGGATATTTCCTTGGTATTGATGCGTATGGACATGCAGGTTTCAAAATATATGCCGGAGGTAAATGGTGCGAGATTCAATCGAAAGAGAGAATACCATTAAGAAAATGGACCCATATTGAAGGCATTTATTCTCCCTCCGATGGAATTGCACTTTATCTGGATGGAAGACTTGTTTCCTTGTTGAAAACAGAAGGGGAATTTGAACCCGCCAATGGTGGTGATCTTCTGATTGGGAAGCATAGCATTAGGCTTAAACCAGAAGGGACAATCAGACCGCAAGGAACAGAAGAAGTATATACTTTTTTTGATGGACTTGTTGACGAATTATTTATATATAATCGTAGCTTATCAGCAAAAGAAATATCAGCTTACATAAAACAAACAGTACCATCTTCCACTCCTGTCCTTCAGACCAGGTCACTTCCATCATGGCCAGCACAGCCCACAAGGTTTGGTGCCGTTTATACAACCCTGAAATATTACGATGCCTGGGATGCACACTGGCGTGTGGGCGATGCAGCAGATGTTGTGGTGCAGTTTGATGAAAACCTCGGCAAATTTGTCTTTTGGAGAGGGACAAGCTACATCCCTAATTGGGTATCCGAAAATGGAATCTGGTATAACAATGAATTCAATGAAACCTGGAGTGATAAAGGTTGTCATGAACCAATGTCCGATAAGCGTTGTCAGTATTCCCATGTCAGGGTATTGGAAAATAACGATGCCAGGGTAGTGGTTCACTGGCGGTATGCATTAGTTGACAACTGGTACAATATGGCAAAGATCGATACTTTAACAGGATGGGGCGATTGGACAGATGAGGTATATACAATCTATCCGGACGGAGTGGCTGTCAGAAACATAACTCTCCATTCTTCACGACCCCAGTCGCCACATGAATGGCATGAAGGTATTATTGTAATGGGACCGGGTCAGCGACCAGAGCAGGTGCTATACCCCGGAGCACTTACACTGGCAAATATGAAGGGAGAGACCTATACCTATACGTGGGAAAACGGGATCCCCTCTGAAGTAGACAAGGATGGTTTCGTGTATTTGCCGGCAGATGCCAACATACACCTTGTGAACACAAAATCAGAGCTGAAATCTTTCGTAATAATAGCTCCTGAAGCTAAGCCGGAATGGGATATCTATAAAGGTGAACTTCGCCGTAACGTCAGCATGTTTCCATGGTGGAACCATTGGCCTACTGCACAAAAACCATCCGATGGAAGATATGCAATGGATTACGACCTGGCTTCCCATTCTTCACTATCACATGCTCACTGGGATGCATACAAGCAAACGGAAGGTAGTATGACAAAACTGATGTTAAATGGACTGACAGAAAAATCAGCAGATAAGCTTGTTCCATTGGCAAAGTCCTGGTCATATCCCGCAAATTTAAAAATCACAGGATCGAGTTATATAAGTGAAAAGTATGATCCATCGGAAAGGGCATACCATCTGAACTGTCATACTAATAATCATCCGGAGGAACTGATGATTGAACTCGAGGCGAATTCTGATTCGCCAGTGATAAATCCCTGTTTTGTGATCAAAAACTGGGGTACTCAGGATGTATCATTGGAAATGGATAAGGTAAAGATTGAGCGCGGTAAAACATTCCGGTATGGCTTCAGGAATAGTATGGAAGGGACTGACCTGATTGTATGGGTCCAAAAAGAATCCACAGTTCCTATAAATATATCGTTGATTCCTGATAAGGAGTAAAGCCCGAATCCAATCATATACAAAACATACTAACCAAACAAATGGAGGAATAAAAAAATGAACTTCAGAACAATTACTTTATCTGCGATACTATTTTTGATCGCCGTTTTCGGTTTTTTCCCGCTGAAAAGCCAGGATATTAACTGGACTAAAAGGCCACTAACCGCAAAGGAAATTCCCGTGGCTTCTGATAAGATGCCTGATTATCTTTGGCAACAAGTTAAGAAAGATCCTTTTACTAAGGAGCATTTTGGTTGGAAGCTGGCATTTATTCAACACCCCATGTACCTGCTGATCGATGAAGACAGAGGCGAGCCGCCCGTAGGTGAAAGAATACCACCCTGGGGTGCTGCCAATGCCGAAGATTATGCAGGAAGAGTTAGAAGAAACCTGAATTCATTGGATGAACTTCCCGATCTGAAGCTTAACTATGAGTGGTCTGCTGTTGAACTTCAGTCAATAACAAACAAATTTCCGGATATATTGGCTGGTATGAACAGTCAATTCCAAAAAGGCTCCCTGGACTTTGTCAATGGTAGCTACTCACAGCCTCATCTCCAGGTGCTTGGTTCAGAAAGCAACTGGAGACAGTTTGAATATGGTTTGGAAGTATACAGGGACCTTTTTGATAAAAAAGTGACTGTTTATGCCGCTCAGGAAACAGGCGTACATCAGCAGCTTCCTCAGATACTTAACAAATTCAATTATAAATACCAATATCTCCCCGCTTTCCCCCATGTGCTTGAATTTGTTGCTGGGAAAGTTGAGTTTCTATGCATGAATGAGTATTATCAGCCGATATCAGGAAATGAGTTCGTGAATGCAATAGGCCTTGATGGTTCTGTCATTGCTACTCATATGAAGTCTGAAGCTTCACGCGAACAGATGTGGATAACAAATTACCAGCTTGACCTTTTCAGTGGGATCAAATTAATGAGTGATATTCCTGACCTTGCAGAAATTGATAGGGAAAGCTTCGAGAAATACCATGCTCTTTTTGACTTTGTTAACCTCAAAGATGCTCTTGATGAAAGATTTAAAAGCTCACCACCGGAAGCAACTGCCCGGATTTACTCATATTGGTCTTATGCAGAAGGAGTATGGGCAGAAGAATTGCTTAGAAAGAACAAGACAGCAGAGGAATTTGCCGTTCTGGCCGAAGAATTGAACAGTATGGGAAGACTGGCGGGATTGAATATAGACAGAAGCACCGATATAAAAGAAAACTGGAAGACTATTCTTAAAACCCAGCATCATGATGTCAGCTGGATTGAAGTAACCGACCTGAGGAGAAAAAGCATTAACAGTCTGGATAGCGTTGTATTTAACACTAAAGAGATAATGTCGGATATTGCTGAAAAACTAGTGGGAAAAGGCAGCAATTCCATGTCTGTTTTCAATGGTTTATCTCATTCCAGAAAATGTATAGCGGAGCTTGAAGGTAAAAAATCTCTGGGGAAAAATTCAGATTTCCAGGAGTTTGGAGGCAAATCCATTGGTTTTGTGACAGTCCCGGCGGGTGGTTTTAAAAGCTTCATGGAAGTGAAAAACTCTTCTTCTTCCGTTAAATCAGATATTCCACAACAGATCACTACAAAATACTACAAAGTTGAATTTTCAGAGGAAGGTCTGATCAAACAATTATCCACAACAAGTGGAAAGAAATTGCTTAACAGTGGTGAATATCTGGGTGGAGAGATCAGGGCAAGGATTTCTGATGATTGGGTTAATAATCGTAAAGCCCAGGTGCAATATTATACCGGCCCGGTTTGTGATATCCTGGTCAGAAACACGATGTTGGGTGGAATCCCCGTAAAAGAAATATATTACTTTTTCAAAAACGAATCCTTTATCAAAGTAGGGATAGAGTTTGATTTTGATGGAAATGAGGTAGGCAACATGTGGATTGATGAAAGCAAAATTAACATTTACTATCCGACGGAAGGATCAGAAATCTACCATGATATACCGTTTGGTTACATTGAGGCAAAACCTGAAAGACCATTGTTTGCCACGAACTGGCTTTACTGCAACGGATTGGTTTATGTTAACCGCGGTACGATTAAGCACTGGGTTGAAAACGGACTGATGGGCAACGTAGTGGCATGGGGCAGCAACCATTTTACAAACAGGTGGCACTGGGAACACTGGATAAGCAGGCCTCAGTATGATATACGTCTTTATGGAAAGCAGAAAATTGAATATTATCTTATTCCATATGATGGATTTGATGCTGCAAAAATAATTTCTGATGTGGAAGATTTTACTGCTCCTGTATTTATTACCCCGGGAAAAGGAGAAAAATCTTTTTATCAGATTGATAACAAAGATATCGAGCCAACGGCTTTTTATTTCAAGGAAGGAAAAATCTGGGTAAGAGGGTATAAAATACCATCACCTGATAAATCGAAATTCAGAGATTTCGAGATTTTTGATCAACCTCTTGAAAATATCGCTCAATAGTTAGTTGAGAATTATTTTATTGCCGTTTCGTAATTGATCAATAATTCATTTATTTTTTGCCCATTAAGTTGCCTTCTAAATTGATACCAAATGAAAAACAAAACCCTACTTGATAGCAACCTTCAGGGATTTCAGCATCTGGGTGTTCCAGTCACAAATCTCGATCGATCAGTTTCATTTTATTCAAAACTGGGATTTAAACGGGTCATGTCTGCCCAGGTACCTCAGAAAGATGATGCAGTACAGGTTGCAATGATGAAGCGTAATAATGTAATGATTGAGCTTTATCAACTAACTGGAGAAGAATTGAAAGAGTTGCATTCCCGTTCAGACGGCCATATTGACCATATAGCCTTTGATGTAAAAAATATTGATAAAGCTTTTGCGGAACTAAAGGCAGCGGAATTTGAAACAATAGAAGAAGAGCCAGTCTTTCTGAATTTTTGGGATAAGGGCTGTAAGTACTTTGGAATTCGTGGACCGGATGGAGAAAAGCTGGAGTTTAACCAGATATTGTAGTGGTATTCAATTTCAAATACATACACTTCAAAAGCAGGGGAAGGAAATAATTTTTAAAGATTTCACAGAATTATTTACCTATGTTGAATAATTACAAAATTTTTATTTATTAGCCATATTACTTATTATGAGTTGCTTGTGATCAATAAGAAATCGTAATTTGATGAAAAAAGTAAGAATAACTGGAATAAGAAAAGCTGAAATCGTCGATGTTGCCACCCCGGGTATAAAAGGAGATTGGGCATTGGTGAAAATTTTAGTAGCTCCAATGTGTACTGAATACAAATCCTTTAGTTCGGGTAAGGAAAGTGTACCCCTCGGGCATGAAGCTGTTGGTGAAGTTATAAAGCTTGCTCAGCCTGGCAAAGTTCATGTTGGTGACAGGGTAGTGGTTATGCCCACATATCCTTGCGGTAAATGTAATTTGTGTGAAAGTGGAGAATATATTCATTGTGAGAATATCATAGATTTTTATAAATATACCGGATCGATGGAAGGGTTAGATACTTATGCGCAATACATTATTAAACCGTCATGGCTGCTTCCTGTAATACCGGATCATATTTCTTATGAGCATGCAAGTATGCTGTGTTGCGGTCTGGGTCCTACTTTTGGTGCAATGGAGACAATGGGAGTTAATTGTAATAATTCAGTTCTGATAACAGGTATGGGACCCGTAGGATTGGGCGGCGTAGTAAATGGAGTGTTCCGGGGTGCTAAAGTTATTTGTGTTTCACGAAACGAATATCGTTCAAAATTAGCATTGGATTTAGGAGCAAGTGATATTGTGAATCCTGATGATCCAAATATAATTAGGATTATCAAAGATTTAACCAATGGAATAGGGGTGGATATATCTGTTGATTGTTCAGGAGACGAAACTGCTCAGCAATTTTGTATTAATACTACAAAAAGAAAAGGTCAAATTGCATTTGTTGGTGAATCTGGTGGAATGCAATTAGAGGTTAGTAATCAATTGATAAGAAATGGCTTAACTCTTCATGGTGTATGGCATTATAATCTAAATGATGTACCAAAGTTGTTTCAAATAGTTGAAGCATGTCGGGATTCTCTGGATAAAATGATAACGCATAAATTTCCTTTAGCTGAGGTAATGGAGGCATGGGATCTTCAAACAACAAGACAATGTGGTAAAGTATTATTGTACCCATGGAATTGATGTTTTGCATTTTAAGAATCAATGGATTGCCGAGTCAATTCAAAGCAGGAATGATAATCATTACCTGATTAATGATATAAAGTATGTTGCTTCAAAAAATGATTTAGTAGATAATGTTCATTTAAACTAATTTGGAGCTCGTAAATTAACAGAAGGTATCTCATAAGGCAAATATAATCAACAAGAAAGTTAATAATAAGTAAACCTGCATCTTAAAAG
>CAYGFI010000226.1:1131-6352 GCA_964349045.1 uncultured Chitinophaga sp. | reverse complement strand
TTGGTTGGGGGGTGCGAGTAGTAATTTGAAAATTATACAATTTGAAAATTATACAATTTGAAAATTATACAATTTGAAAATTTGAAAATATTTTTTTTTTGGCAGGTAATAATTTTTCAAAACTATCATTTAGAATTGCTTTAAAACCTTAGATGAAAAAGCTTTCTATGTTGTTGAATTCTCAAATTTTCAAATTCTCAAATTTTCAAATCAATTATTTCGTAAACGGATAATCCCTCACCATCTCCTCATCCGAAAAAGCCTCCCACGAAAGTTTTATTTTATCCTGAACCATTCTGTCGTGCATAAACGAGTTATTCCCGTACCTCAATGAATATGCATTGTAGCCTGCAAGGCGGAGGTAGGCGGCAACAAAAGCAGAATTATGCCCGGTGGCACAATAAACCACTACATTTTTATCGGGGGGAATGGTTTTCATTTCCCTTTCAATTCCCAGGGTACCCCCTGGTTTATAACGCACCGCTCCGGGAATATGTCCTGAATCGTATTTATCCTTTCGCTCGTAATTGATGACATAAAAATTTTCCGGAGAAGCAAAAACCTCATCGGCGGAAACCGTGATATCTTTTATCCCATCGGCAAACAATCTGCTTATTCTTTCTTTAAATATCTCCTCACCGTCACTTTTACCCGTTTCAAGGGAGGGATAATTCCCGGGTGCAGGAGCCATGTTTTCTTTTGTTTCAAGTTTTGAAGTATAAGCTGAACCAATGAGCCCTGACCATGGGTGGTCGCCGGCCAGTTTTGGGTTCCAGGCTGACATACCCCAACGCATGGAATATACATTCCCATAGCCCATCAGTCTGAGCAGTTGTGTTGTATAGCTCGATATTTGCCCATGACCACATACTAAAACAATTTTATCATATTCGTAAGGCTTGATTTTATTTTCAAAATAGGCCGGTATATCGCTGAACTTTACATTTACTGCACCCTTAATATGACCGATTTTGTACGAATCTGCATTCCTGAGGTCAATTACATGACAAAGACTATCCAGGGATGCCAGAACAGTTTCTGCTTTTATCATGGAGGGAAACTTACGGCTGTTCACATAATCGCCGGACCGGACAAGGTATTCTTCCAGAAGATCGACTTCGGTTTTAACTTTTGGCGTGGTTTCTGAAACCGGAGCGGCTTTTTCGGTTCCGGTTTTACAGGAGGAGACCAGGAATAAAAAAAATAACAGGTATACGGGTAAAATTCTCATTGGGTATATAATTATTCATATTAAGCGCAAAGGCGCAAGGGCGCAATGCAATGCGCAATTAAAAAAATAAAATTTGCGGACACTTTGCGCCTCCGCGCCGTTGCGCTTAACTTTTACTTTAAGAGGATTAAACACAGAGAAAAAGTTTTCGCAATTTAATCTGGTCAATAATTCCGGTTTTATTTCGCGCCAGGGTGCGAGACTCGCAATGTTTCATTCAGCCAAAGGCGCAAAGAATGCAATGTTTTTTTCGAACAATTGAACAAGGGCGCAATGCTTTCGCAAATTAATTGCACCCTGGCATTTTTTTTTTATTTATTTCACAATCTCAGCCAGGGCTGTATCAAAAAAAGCTGTGTCAACAGGCATTCCTGTTTCATCGTAAGTATATTTGATAACAGCTGCATCCGGACCCGGGCGTACAAACAGGTTGCGGTCTTTATCCATAAATTGCCTTTCCAACAGGGCTCCATGATCATCATACCGGTTAACGGTAAGAGGGTTTGTTTTTCCACCAAGGGGGTCATTATCCTGATCCCAGAAAAATGATTCAAGGGTATACCCGTTTTCATCAAGCTTATTTTCAAACCTCGACCATCCTGAATACAGGTTCGACATTTGTCCATGTGAATTGAAAATAGAAAATTTAGTTAATCCTCCCTTTTCATTATTTTCAAAACTGAAATAGGATACTCCAATTTCGCCGCAGTTTTCAGCGGTACAATCGTACAGGGTGTCGGCCATATAATTCGCCATAAGGGTACAGTAACCGTTTTTATCATAGGTAAAACGCAGTTCGAAGAAAGGGCAGAAAGGATTCATTATGACTTCTTCGTCTTTCAGGTTAAACCGGTTTTCCTTTACCATACCATCAGGAAGAACACTCCAGTTATAGTATGCAATATCGTTATTGTTAGCAACCACATTTCCTTCTTTATCACGGAAACTAAGTCCTATGCGGTTTCCGTTTGCATCCAGTTTATAAACGAAGGAATAAACCTTATCGTTTTCTATTTGCTGATTGTTTTTATCAAAGAAGTGATGGATCTCTGTTGAATCGGTATAACTGATCTCCACTTTGGCGAATCCCATGTTGGAATATCCCAAAACCTTGTCGCCACGCATAAAAGCTATGCTGACCGGTTTTCCGTTTTCGTTATACGTGAATGTATAATTGTTAATTGTTTTTGCTTCTTCAGCAGTAAGCGGGTAAATCCCTTTTGTAATGTCATATGGAGTTTCACTGAACTGAAGGTGGCGGAAATGCTTTACATTGGAAGAAGAGTCATCCTTAGGTTTGGTGGTGCAGGAAAACATAAAAACTGACAAAGTTATCGTCAGAAGAATAATTGAATTTCTAAAAGATTTCATAGAGTTTTGATTTTAATTTAATGGGAAGTAAAAGTATCAAAAAAAATAATACCTGTAAAAAAAATGATTCTAAATGACTGCTAAATAAGAGATTTTGAATTCTCCCGGGCTATAAACCGTTAATCATTTTCATATCCGGTACCAATGAAGAAAAATGGAGCGCCTTCCGGTCCATGATATCCTGTTCTCTCCAGTGATTTTGCAGGTAATACGCATTTGCCGTCTTTTGCAACATCCACCGACTATGATATATTGGGTGAATTGATCTGAAACCTGCCATTGACAGGTCATTTTCAGATTCAATGGTTGAATTGTGCTGATCAGGCGTACCCTTATCTTTTCAAACCATTCCTGTAAAATTTCAACAATCAAAACGATGGCAACTTCTCCGAAAAGATACGTACACCGTGATACAAATTTTTAATTTCCCTATTAATGGTTTTATATTGTACTATATAAATGAGTACTAATCAAATTAATTCATCCAGTTTCTTCCCGTCTTCAGGGATAAATTGCCTCCAGTACCGAATCGTTTCACGCAGCTCTTTCAACAGGTAATAGTTGATGCTTGCAGTCGGTGCAAACACTTCAATGGTCAGGTAAATCCGGTCCGCTTTAGGTATTCCGGAATCCTGTTGAAATTCATACGAGGTTTTAATTGCTTCGAGTATCTTTTTCCCTTCAATGATCCCGTTTTCATTATTTTTTTCGGTAAAAGCCCTGTGAGTGGATGATTTTCCGTCGGTCTGCTGCAGGTGGATTATGGGGGAATAACATGCAAGTTCTTCCAGCCATTTATAAGGGGAGCTGTCAACGGGCCCGGCAAACAAATAGGGATGAGTTTTAATGTCATTAAAAATTTTCTTTATCAATCCGTCAAATTGATTTTTCCCGAGGTCTTTGCAGCTTTCAAATAATTTAAACGCTGCATCTGTGCCTAACCACAATGGGTAATGCGGGATTCCTACCCGGTATTGCTTCATAGCCTTCAGGAGAGCTTCATTTCCCGGTTTTAAAAAATTCCTTTGTCCTGACTGGTGCCCGGTATCGATGGTTATGTAAAAAGGTTTTGCCGACTTTTCAAACACCCGGTTCAGAAGATCTTTTGCTCCTTCAATGGTCCAGGGTACCTGGTGAGGCGAATACATCTGCTCCACACTCAGCGTTTTACACCCTTCCTGGTGAGAGAACCGTGCAATTTCAGACAGGTTATTGATAAGTTCATTTTCGAATTGCCGGTATACAACAGCATCCTGGAGTACCCGGTTGGAAAAAGCATGACAGAAAAAACCTAGTCCGGCCTCGAGTTCTGCAGCAGTCCGGATCATGGGTTTCAGCCACATGTTTACTATCCTGTCTCTTATTAGCGGGTCATTATGTGCTAAGCCCAGGGTTGCATAAGTTCCATGACCTGAATACAGGTTACAGACAGAGACTCCATATTTCCCTGATGCCTCGCGCACCTTATCAACCCACCGGTGGAGATAATCAATTCCCATGTATAAAGGATCGCATTCCGTGTCTGCACTTGCTTCGACATTAAAGACCCCAAGATCACGTATTAAATTCATCCAGATAGCGGGTTCGGTATATCGTTTTGATGCAAAACAATTATCGATTGCAAGAAATATCTCCGGGTAAAGTCTTTTCACGATTTGTAAAAAGTTGTTTTTCTATAATTTAATTTCAAATGTTTGCTTTTCACCCGCATTCTGCCTGCCCGATTGAGGATTATATCCTTTTGCCGGCCGGTTCATTATTTCCCAATCCATCAGGTTCCCCCGACCTCCCATTGAAACTGTTCCCGTACCTATACCTCCGACGGGCAAGGCAATTTTACCGGTATGATCCTGGTCATAATGCTTTAGGAATGGCCAATCCCCCGAATACAAATTAGGTAATCCTGCTGACAGGAAACAGATGCTGAAAATCAGTACTAACTTATTCATGGATTTGAAAATTTTATTGATCCGACCTTAAATCACGCATGAAGTCTTTACTTTTTTACACATAGCCAATATAGGGCTTAATGAAGTAGTATCAAAATATAAACCAGTTTACACCTTTGTTAAAGGATACTGGAAAACTTGAAATAAAAAATTCCAAAAACTAGCCCAAACCTGGCACCAAACAAAAAACACCTACACAAATTAATGTGTAAGTGTTTGATTCTCTGTGTAGCGAGAGGCGGGCTTGAACCGCCGACCTTCCCGCTATGCGGGACGCTCTAACAAGCTGAGCTAGACAATTGAAATTCAGAGATTAGTTTTTCAATAAGGTTTCGGTTTTTCATTTTTTTCAGGTATTTTTCCTGTTTAAGAGCTTCAGTTTTTGTTGGATAGCATATCGACCATGCTACAATCCATGGCCTGCCAGGTTTTGTTGAAGGGGTGGCACCATCGTTATGCCTTTTGAGTCTTTGAGATACGTCACTGCATGAACCAATGTAATGCCGGTCTTTGGATTTGCTATACAATATGTAGGTATAATGTGGCATAAAGTAAAGATACAAAAAAAGCCCCGTATATCTGTGGGGCTTTGTAGCGAGAGGGGGACTTGAACCCCCGACCTTCCCGCTATGCGGGACGCTCTAACAAGCTGAGCTAGACAATTGAAATT
>CAYGFI010000226.1:0-1031 GCA_964349045.1 uncultured Chitinophaga sp. | reverse complement strand
AGCCCCGTATATCTGTGGGGCTTTGTAGCGAGAGGGGGACTTGAACCCCCGACCTCATGATTATGAATCATGCCTTTCCATTTTGTCTCATTTCAAAAAAATCATATTCGTTTCATTATCACCCATTTAAATTTGTTTTTGAAATCCATTATTCTTACCTTTAATCCCATTAAATGGCAAATGTTTACGAATAGTTTACGAAATGAAATGCAAATTAGTAATTAAGGATCAGGCAGATAACAGTAAATTCAATGTAAAAATACGCATTATTTATAAAAGAAAGGTACTTTATGTAAAAACTAATTATTATTGTTTTAAGAAAGATTTTGTTGTTAAAAGTGGCAAACTTAAAAAATCCTTTCCCAACTATATGTTTGTGAATGAGACACTGAGTGAACAGATCCTGGAGATGGAACGTAAATTTAACAGGCTGGGAAATAAGGTGAACGACATGGATATTAAGTCACTCAAAACTTTTCTAACCAATAAATACGCCGGCGATCCTGATTTCTTCGATTATTGCAGCAAGAAAATTGAAAATTATACCAGTTCCGGCCGTAAAAGTTATGCCGGGAGTCATACCACAACATCTAATCTGCTTAAGGAATACACTGGTAAAAAAGTTCTGAATTTTAGCAATATCACTTATACCTTCCTGAATGAGTTTGAGCAACATTTGCTAGATTCAGGAACAAGAAAAAATGCAGTAGGGGTATATATGCGCAACATTCGCAGTTTATTCAACCAGGCAATCAACGAAGACCTGATAGAATACAATATGTATCCTTTCAGAAAATACAAAATACCAAAAGAACAAACTTCAAAAAGGAATCTGAGTGTAAAAACAATTCGGGTAATAAAAGGTATTAAGCTAAAAGATAATCTTGAAATTGTGGCAAGAGATGTTTTCATGCTGACATTTTATCTGATTGGAATCAATTTAAAAGATCTATATTATTTAGAAGAAATTCATAATTTTTAACAAGGATTTAGAACCTTACCACCAAACAGAACAAAATGATACCACCCTT
>CAYGFI010000225.1:0-6353 GCA_964349045.1 uncultured Chitinophaga sp. | reverse complement strand
AATTAATACAATAATAGTTTTAATAAATAAATCAAAATCAAGTACTTGCTGATTAACATCCGATATTTTTAATTAGTATACTTTCCACTTATTTCACATTCACAGTAACAACATATTTGTCGCCGGCAGTCGTCCCTTTATAAAATGTATAGGTTACCGGGGCTGAGAAATTGTTTACAGTCTCTCCATTTGTCTGAACAACCGATCCGATAGTTACTTTTCCAAGTGAACCCGTCCAGAGGGCGGCCAGTTTTGTTACATCGGTTCCATTCAGCACATCAACGATAATTGTTTTTGCTGTTTTATCAATAACCCCAACCGGTGCAGGTACAAGTCCTGTGAAGGTAAATGCGCTAACGGGGTCGTCTGCTATAACATTTATTGAATATGATACTTCGGAGTTATTCTGTGCAACAATTTTTATTGAATTTATACCTGTAGGTGATAAATCATAGTTTTTCCTGTCAGAATATAATGCATTACTCAGATATATTTTACTTGCATAGGAAGAGCTAAGTATGAGTCTTACTACCTTAAGATTAGTTGAGTAATTTGCAGTCAGGCTTATTGTTTTGTTAGTTTCATCAATAATACCGACTTCGCTGTTTCCTCCCACTCCCAATGAAAATTTCGTGAGTTGTTTTTTGCCTGAAGCCGGGAAGAGTGTGAATTTAACAGTGTAAAGCTTTTCATTGCCTTGTGCCGATTTAACGGTATAGACAACAGGCTGTGAGAAATCGTTTATAGTTACTGCGGAGGTCTGTTCAACTCCTCCAACATATACTTTAGCAAGGGCGGACTGCAATACGAAGGTAGCGACGAAATTAAAATCGGTTACAATATCCGGTACGTTGAAACTAATCTCATTATTAGCGGAGATTAAGCCATCAACACCATTAATATTGAACAGGGTGATAGAGTTCCTTTCATCCACAACATTGATTTCAACACTTTTTACCTTCCTGGAAACTTCTTTTCCGAAATCGCCTGAACTGGTCGCAACCAAAGATAAAGTATATAAACCTGCAGTGTTATATTGCACTGCAAGAGAATCTGCTTTATTAAAGTCGGTTCCTTTTGCACCGGGTTCACCCCATACATGTCCTGCAGTTCCGTCGAAAAGCGTAAGGAACTCTCCTGACCCTGTAGGAATTATATAAAATGGATTCCCAGCCAGGGCATCCGTTTTTCCGTCCCTTTGAAAGGTCAGTATAAAATCAGGATCTACAATTATCATTTCCTCCCTCGCACACGAGCCGGAAATGATGAGTGCAATCAATAAACTTATTGTTTTAAAAATGAATTTTGTCATATCAAAATTTATTAGTTCTGGATGATACCGTCCACAAACATTGTTATTTATCTTATTGCTTTTGTTTTTAAAAATCATGCGGGTTTCAAAATCTTATCAGTTTAAATAGTTATTTACCAGCCCGGATTTTGCTTAAGTGTTCCTTTATTTGCATCAATTTCTGTTTGAGGAATCGGGAAATAAAGGTTTTTATTTATATTAAAATTGTTTCTGAACAATAAGCCTAAATCCATTCCAAAAACCGGGTCAAAACTCCATCGGATAATATCGTTGTAGTGATGTCCTTCTGTTGCCAGTTCAACAGTACGTTCATGTACAATGGCAGCAGGAGTCAATGCAGGTATTGCAGGCATATCGACCCGCGCGCGGACTTCATTAAGAGCAGCTAATCCGGATCCACCTGCATCGTTATCATACTGATAGCAGGCTTCAGCATACATCAACAGCACATCGGAGTACCGGATGACCCTTACATTAAAAGGGGCCGAGTTTGGAGCAGATTTAATTACAAACTGCGGATAACCATACTTTTTTAAACCAATAGCAACGCTTGGGACGGGACCCTGGTAAAGATTATTTTTTGAAACTACTGACTTTGCATTTAAGGCGCTTTGGAAGCCTGTCTTATAACCTGAATCTTCTCTCCAATCAAGGGTATCTCCTTCCAGAAAACAGGTCGCAAAGGCTCGGGGGTCTCTGTCGTACCCGGCAGGATGACCGGTTACCGTCTCAAATTCATACCATAAAGTGGGATCAATTTCATGATTACGGTAAGAAGCGAGGCTGGGTGAAAAATAAAGATAATTCAGGTTCCCTCCCCATTGCCAGCCGGGCAACCAACCACCGGCAGCGCGGTTGTCGTCATTGTATTGTATTTCCCATACTGATTCCAGGTTATTCTCAGAATCATATATTGTATTTCCAACGGGAATATCGAGGTATGAGAAATTAGAAAGAAAAGCAGCTTCGTAATCAGTTTTTGTTTGAGATTCCGGTAAGATGAGGTTATAAACACCGCTGTCAATAACCCGTTTAAGTGCTGCTTTTGCCTTATTTAAATTTTCATTAGCTTCGGTACTATTGCCGTTGCCGAATCTAAGGTAATAGTGATAATGTTTATATAACAGGGCCTTACCTAAAGCCGCATTTGCTGTACCTTTAGTAAGACGCCCGGCTTCGCCGGAAGGCCAGCTGTCAGGTAAATTTCCGGCAGCAAAAGTTAAATCCTCCTCCAGTTTATCCCAGAATTGTTCAGGTTCACCATTGGTAAGTCCAAGAAGAGGGTTAACAGGAACATTGGTTTCATCATAGTAAATGGGTTTGTTGAACCATGTTACCAGGTAGAAATAATACATTCCTCTCAAGGCTCTTAGCTGACCTTCATATTCATTATAACGGGCAGGGTCAACGACTTCTTTTAACCTGGTAATATTCGCAAGGATATCAGAAGTTCTGAATAATCCAATGTAAAGAGTTGACCAGAAGCCCTGAAAATCATTAATATTGATAATCATCTGGTCCAGACCCCCTTTTGGATTTTCGAACCAGATATAGGGATCCAAAGTATTTATTCTAAAAAAATACTGCTGTCCGAACATTCCTCCGTGGGCGAATGGAGTATAAGCTGCATTGACGGCAAGTTGCAGATCGTTTTCAGTCTTGAAAAAAGATCCCACATCCAGGCTGTTTTTATTTTCGGTTTCTAAAAACTCGTCTGAACAGGCTGAAAAGATCAGAATTGAAATGATTATATAGAGAGTTTTTTTCATTGTGATTAATTCTTTTCGGGTTTGTAATTAAAATCCAATTTGTAATCCACCGACATAGGAACGAGGTATTGCATAATTGCCATTATCTGTACCGGAATTCAACGGATCTGAGGACATAAAAGATTCCGGATCTCTTCCTTTGTAATTTGTAAAGCAGTATAAATTGGAAGCATTGGCAAATATCCTGATGCTGCTGACGCCAATTTTTTTACATTTATCCTGTGCAAGATTATATCCTAATTGAATATCCTTTATCCTGAGAAAGGATCCGTCCTCAATCCAGAAGGAAGAAATCTGGTCGTTTACGTTTCTGTTTGAAGGATCCAGGCGTACATTAGTTGTGGAGGCATTATCAACCGTCCAGTAATTTTGAGCAAATTCATTTAATTTATTATGATCCATATCCTGGCTGTTCATACTTGATAATCTGGCTCTCTGACTGTTAAACACATCAAAATCATTAACTCCGAATAGGAACATATTAAAGTCCAGGCTTTTATAGGAACAATCAAATCCAAATGTGTAGGTGAAACTGGGAATTGTTTTTCCAATAATGGTCTTATCCAGGCTGGTAACGTCGCCATCACCATTTAAATCATTAAACCGAATATCTCCCGGCTGAGGCATGTTGCCCAGATGGGTTGCATGTTTATAACCTGAATAAAGTCCATTCACATCCATCTGCCAGTTACCTTCTGTGTCTTTTTCGTAATTTGATTCATTAAGCTGAATGATTCCTTCGGATACATATCCGTATAAAGCGCCGATTGAATGACCATCAATAGTCCTATTATTACCGCTGGTTATGTCAGTTACCGGTAAATACATTACCTCATTTTTGATGGTTGTGAAATTTGAATTAATACCGTAATTGAAATTGCCTATATTATCCCTGTACTGAATAGAAAATTCCACGCCACGGTTCTGAATATTTCCTGTATTAAACCATGGGTTACCATCCTGCCGGCCAAATGCGGAGGAGATCGGTATTGCAACCAAAAGATCCTTGTTGTTTTTTACATAATACTCAAGACTTGATTGAATTTTGTTCCTAAAAAGACTCAGGTCAATTCCGATATTCAGCATTTCAGCTGCCTCCCAATGAATCTCTTTGGACGCAAAACCATAGAATACATACTGGGCCCTTGCGATATGCTGGTCATCACCAAATACCGGGGAAAAGTTGGTTGCCTCAGAAATTCTATCTAAATACTGAAATCCGCCACCAATATCTGAGTTTCCTGTTTGTCCCCAGCCTAAGCGGAGTTTCAGGGCATCGATCTGCCGGACATCCCTTAGGAAAACTTCGTTTACTTTCCAGGCAACAGATGCCGAGGCAAAATTTCCCCTTCTGAATGCCGGTGCAAATACTGAAACACCATCTGAACGATAAGAAACTGTCGCAAAATAAGTCCCTTTATAGTCGTACATTACTCGTCCCAGGTAGGACAGCATACGGGAATCAGATTCGTATCCTCTTAAATTTATCGAAGCTGTTCCACCATTAGCCAGTGTATTCAGCTGTTCAAAATCAAATCCGTTTTCTGCTCCTGAAATCGAGTGATTCTGACCTGCCCTCATAAGATAAACGGCAGTTGCCTGAACATTATGAACTTCGTTAAAACTCTTTTTAAAACTTAGTTGATTTTCAAGATTAAGGGTCATCCCTTCACTGAAATCTTCGCTTAAAGAAGCCTGACCGGGTGAGCGGTTACCTTCAAACAGGGGTAACCAGTTTTTTCTCCGGTTATAATACAATTCTGCTGCAGGAGTTACTTTAAACGAAAGCCAATTGGTAAAATCGACCTGCAGGTAAATACTTGCCAATGTTCCCAGTCCAAAATTTCTATTTGTACCCAGGGAGGGAGCGGCAAGCTGGTTTGGTTTATCATTGCCTAAAGTATTCGAATAAACCGGACCCGTGTATCCATCCGGTAACCGTCCCTGTTGTAAATTGCCGTCAGCATCTTCCCAGTAATTTGCCTGGTAGTTTTCAAATCCACCTATATAATAAGGATTGTAAATCTTCATTAAAGGGGATGTGTTCAGTTCCCAGATGGATGTTTGAACAACAATAGGGTCTTCTCCCGTGCTATAGTTCATACCGAGGCTTTCACCTATTTTAATAAAATCATTAATCTTAAAGTCAGAATTAGCCCGGAGATTATATCGTTCCGCGTTACTTTTGATAACTGTTCCGGCATCATTAACATAGCCTAATGAAACACTGTAATTACTGTTTTCACTTCCCCCAGACACGGAAAGGTTATAGTTTTGGGTAAGTCCGTTATGAAAAATTTCGTTTTGCCAATCGGTACCTTCCCGCCAGCCGGGACCATAATATTTTTCCCGGAAAGCCTGCTCATATTCAGGTTTGGGTCCATATAAGGCAGAATAAAATGCTGCATACTGATCGGCATTCATAACGTCATACCTTTCGGGCGCCAGACTCAGACCAACATATGTGTTTAAATTTACCACGGGTTTACCCGATTTACCTCTTTTGGTAGTAACGATAATTACCCCATTCGACCCGTTGGCGCCATAAATTGCCGAAGCTGAAGCATCTTTCAGTACCTGCAGACTCTCAATATCCTGGGGTTGAATATTGTTAATGTTTCCAACCTCAACACCATCAACAATATAAATAGGATCTGATCCATTATTAATTGAACCAACGCCCCGAACCCGTATAGTCGGACCATCTCCTGGTTTACCACTTTGAGAGACAAGTACCCCTGGCGCTTTTCCCTGGAGGGCCTGGGCGGCGCTAACAGCAGGGTTTTTTGTCAGTTCCTTTGTTGAAACGACAGAAACCGAACCGGTTAAATCAGATTTTTTTACGGTACCATATCCGATAACAACAACTTCATCTAAATTCAGGAGGTCTTCAACCATGACAACCAATAATTCTGTTTCACCTTGCAGTGGTATTTGCTGGCTTGTGTACCCGATGAATGAAAAACTAAGTGTTGCGTCCGGATCAGACACATTAATTGAAAAATAACCATCCAGTCCGGTAATGGCTCCCTGTGTTGTCCCTACAACAACGACATTGACCCCGGGAATAGCAGCATTAGTTTTTGAATCTGTTACCGTACCCGTTACAATAGTCTGTGCTAATGAACTTAATACAAACAGGTTGAAAGTAAACATCAAACCCAGGATGAGCCCGGCTTTTAAAAATCCAGCCGGGTTGCAGGGAAGGTAAAAGGAAAAACGAAACTTGCTTTTTGTAATTTTTTTCATACAATCAGTTAATTTATTGAGGA
>CAYGFI010000224.1:0-6367 GCA_964349045.1 uncultured Chitinophaga sp. | reverse complement strand
TTGATGACAAATATACAAATATTAAGCGACAATATCAAATTGACATGACACTAGGATAGTTGCCAACAATATCTTCCATTTCATAATTTCCTACATAATATACTGTTTTTTGCAAGGTTCCATTGTTAAATATTTTTGACATAGTTCTTTGATTGTCAAAACCATATGCAAGAGTATAAACATAGCTTCCCTCAATAATTGAATCGGTTTTATTGAAACTTGTATAGGTAATCTGTTGGTTGTTTGAAGAAATCAGGTCATCCGGATTAGTTACACCGGTCACAGCATGCGGTTTTGTACCGTATGAATAACCACCAACTGAAGTTTTGGTGGATATATTCCCGTTATTGGCAAAGGATGTTGAAAGAGGAACAGGCCCGCTAACTTCTGTTAATCTTCCAAGATTGTCATAAGAAAAGATTTCTGTGAGGTTGTTCAAATTATCTTTGCGGCTTATTAAATTACCAGACTGTTCATCGAAACTATATCCAAGATTTTGAATGGAACCGGTTGTAATTGATCTAAGTGCACCAAGACAATCAAAGGTCTTTGTGGTAGTAAGATTATTACCACTTACATATTGAGTATATTGATCAAAGGAATTCATATTGACCGCATTCCAGATGAATGAGCTGTTATCTTTTCTCAATACCTTGTCAAGGTAGCCAAAGTTATTATAAACATACCGGATTCCAAAATTGGATGGATAGGTGAGGGTATCGAGGCGGCTGATTGCATCATAGCCATATCGGGTGGTATAATACGTCCCATCAATTTTAATTTTATGACTTGTTAACCGGCCTTTCGAGTCATAAATATATTTTTCACTTCCCCCGGTATAGGTTACGGAATCAATTAATCCGGGCTTCCCTGCCGGGTCATACCTGAAAACTTTAGTGCCTTCATCATTATTTCTATACTGTGTTGCAACCCTAACTAAAATATCATAGGTAAGAGAATCTATATTTCCCTTTGCATCCAGTTGCCGGGTCATCTCTCCAAATTTATTATAACGGTATAAAATCGTTCCTGCATTGGGATCCGTAAGGGAGGTTTGCCGGCCATAGATATCATATCCCATGGTCCAGGTTGTAAGGAAATAGGAAATTTATTGAATATTTCTGAAACCACTGTGATCACACATAAGAACCACCTGAAACGCAGGTTTAAGGCCAGGAATATTTGTCATTTGGTGAAATTGGCAATTTTTTCAGGGTATCTTGTAAATAACCTAATTGACCAATGATATCTGACGTTGTGGGTATGATAGATTTTAAGAACTTTTGAATAGATCCCTTGAATCAAATTCCGGAAGGAAAATCTTTCAGCCTTAGGCTGAAGATTTACAGGGGCAATATCTATTTAGCCTTTCAAGGCGTTAGCGCCCCCGACAATTTCCAAAATCTCGTTGGTAATGCTTGCCTGCCTTGCCTTATTATAGTCGAGTTTGTACTGTTTGATCATTTCCGTTGCATTATCTGTTGCCTTATGCATGGCGGTCATCCTGGCGCCCTGTTCAGAAGCAAATGAGTCAAGCAAAGCTTTATACACATGAAGCTTCAGAGATTTCGGGATTAATTCCTTTACCATTTCATTCCTGGTCGGCTCAAAAATATAATCCGTAAAGGATTTCAGGATATTTCCTTCATCATCGCGCTTTTCGGTAATTTTTACCGGTAAAAACTGTTCATCCGTAAGGATTTGGACGGCAGCATTCTTAAACTGGTTGTAAATGATATGAATACGGTCGTAATCACCTGCTACAAACTGTTCCATGATGCCGTTGGCAATTTGTGAAGCATTCTGGAATGTCAGATGATCGAAAATGTCGTTTCTTGTCTTAACCACCTTATACTTTCTTTTCCTGAGGTATTCATCAGCCTTCTTACCCATGACGTAGAAATCCACATTATTTTTTAACAATTGCCGGCTGTAATTTTCCTGAGCTACAGATATGGCTTTCTTAAACACATTGGCATTAAAAGCGCCACAAAGACCCCTGTTAGATGTAATAACAACAAGAAGTACTTTACTGATTTCCTTACCTTCTTTTGTATAAATAAAATCCTCATCATCCTTAATACTATCGCTGACCGATTCAAGTATCACCTGCAGTTTTTCAGCATAGGGCCGAAGGCGTATAATTGCATCCTGTGCTCTTCGCAATTTTGCAGCAGACACCATTTTCATGGCGCTGGTGATTTGTTTTGTTGAGCTTACCGATTCAATACGGGTTCTTATTTCCTTTAGATTCGCCATTTAAATCTTCAAAGTTTATCATTATTTTTTGGTTTCGTACCTGGAAGCAACCTCTGATGCGGTTTTTTCAAGAGCGGTTGTAATTGCTTCATCGATTTCACCTTTAGCTAATCTCTTAAGAATCTCTTTATTTTTAGTTTCCATCATATCGAGAAATTCGATTTCAAATTCCTTTATTTTGGAAACGGGTACATTACCAAGTAACCCTTTGGTTCCGCAATAGATGATGGCAATTTGTTTTTCAACCGGCATGGGAGAATGAAGTCCTTGTTTCAGTATTTCCACGTTTTTCGATCCTTTATCAATAACTGCGATTGTAGCTGCATCGAGGTCAGATCCGAATTTGGAAAATGCCTCAAGTTCGCGGAACTGGGCCTGGTCAATTTTGAGGGTTCCCGCGATCTTTTTCATAGATTTAATCTGGGCATTACCTCCAACGCGTGAGACAGAAATACCCACGTTAATAGCCGGCCTGACACCGGAGTTAAAGAGGTTCGACTCGAGAAAAATCTGTCCGTCGGTAATGGAAATTACGTTCGTGGGAATATATGCAGAAACGTCACCGGCCTGAGTTTCAATAATGGGCAGTGCTGTTAATGATCCTCCGCCTTTAACGAGCGGACGGATTGATTCAGGGAGATCATTCATACTTCTGGCGATCTCATCCGACTCAATAATTTTTGCCGCTCTCTCGAGAAGCCTGGAGTGAAGGTAAAACACATCGCCGGGGTATGCTTCACGGCCTGGCGGGCGGCGAAGCAACAATGAAACTTCGCGGTATGAAACGGCTTGTTTAGATAAGTCGTCGTAAACAATTAAAGCTGAGCGACCTGTGTCTCTGAAAAATTCCCCGATAGAAGCTCCGGCAAAGGGAGCATAAAACTGCAATGCAGCCGGATCGGCGGCTGTTGATGAAACGATAACAGTATAGGCCATTGCGCCGGCTTCTTCGAGAACCTTTGCGAGATTGACAACTGTGGATCCTTTTTGACCTATAGCTACATAAATGCAATATACAGGTACGCCTTTATCAAAAAATTCTTTTTGGTTTATAATCGTATCGATTGCAATGGAGGTTTTTCCGGTTTGCCTGTCACCGATGATCAGTTCCCTTTGCCCTCTCCCGATTGGCACCATGGCATCGATTGCCTTTATACCGGTCTGCAGGGGTTGTTTAACAGGCTGACGAAAGATAACCCCGGGAGCCTTGCGTTCCAGGGGCATCTCGTAAAGTTTTCCGGTTATAGGACCTTTGCCGTCGAGTGGCTCGCCAATAGTATTAATAATACGTCCGAGCAGCCCTTCTCCAACCTGGATAGAAGCAATTCTTTTCGTACGTTTAACCGTATCACCTTCTTTGATTTCTTCGGAAGGGCCTAATAATACAGCTCCCACATTATCCTCCTCAAGGTTAAGGACAATTGCCTTGTGACCGTTTTCGAATTCAATCAGCTCATTGGATTGGACTTTAGAAAGCCCGTGGATACGGGCGATACCATCGCCTACCTGTAACACCGTTCCAACCTCTTCGAGTTCGATCCCGGTTTTGAATCCCTGAAGCTGTTTTTTTAGTACTTCAGATACTTCTGCAGGTTTAATTTCAGCCATTTTTTTATTTTATTTTACGAATGTTGATTCTAATAATTGTTTTTTAATCTTCGCTAGTCCGGAGGAAACACTGGCATCAAATTGTTCGTCTTCTACGCGCAGAATAAATCCCCCGAGTATTTCCGGTTTAATGCTGTCTTCTAACTCTATTTCGGAGCGATATACTTCTTTAAGCAGGACCCGGAATTTCTCAATCTGCGCTTTATCTGCTGGTTCAGATAACACAATTTCAGCAGACAATATTCCCTGATCTTTTTTAAACAGGGATTTAAAGTTACGGGCAATATGCGGAAGATGGCTTTCCCTTTTATTGGTTAACATCAGGTCAATGAAATTCATGCTTAAAGCCGATAATTTTCCGTCAAAAAGTTTTTTGGTGACCTGCTTTTTATCGGAGGTTTTAACGATTGGGCTATCGAGAACAGCACGAAAATCTGCAAGAGCATAAACCTTCATAATAAGTTTGATATCCTGCATCACCTCAGGTAATACTTTAGCCTCCTGAGCTGCCTGAAAAAGAGCTTTCGCGTATCTGACAGATATTTTGCTATCGTTCATAATTCAAGATAAACTCAATTAATTTTAACATCATCCAGAAGACGCGAAATCAGAGCATCCTGTTCTTTGTTTTGAGATAGTTTTTCCCTGAGAATTTTTTCGGCAATATCGACGGACAGTATTGCGATCTGAGATTTTATTTCAGAAATTGCGGCGTTTTTTTCATTTCTGATATTCAATCGCGCTGATTCAATAAGTTTGATCGCCTCCTGCTGTGCTTTTTCCTTTGCTTCATTAATAATCTTGTCTTTTACTTCACGTGCTTCTTTCATTATAACTTCTCTCTCTAATCTTGCTTTTTGCATGATCTCTTCATTTTTTGCCAGGAGTTTTTTCATTTCCTCCTTAGCTTTTTCAGCAGAATCGAGAGCTGATTTTATGCTTTTTTCGCGGTTTTTCACCGCATTCAATATAGGTTTCCAGGCAAATAACCTGAGAATGATCAGAAGCAGAAAAAATATAAAACTTGTCCAGAAAATTAATCCTATACCCGGGGTTACAAGATCCATGATTTTTGTTTTTAGTAATTCAATAAAATAAGCCTGCAACCAACCGTTACAGGCTTATTTGTTTTCATTCAGGCAATAAGTGCAACAACTACTGCGAAAAGCGCAACCCCCTCAATAAGAGCGGCGGCGATAATCATAGAAGTTTGAATCAGAGAAACGGCTTCCGGTTGACGAGCGATGGCATCCATTGCCTGTCCGCCAATACGACCAATTCCAATTCCGGCACCGATTACGGCTAATCCGGCGCCAACAGCTGCTAATGTTCCAGTCATAAGATTTAAATTTAAATTAAACAAAAATTATGCATGATGTTCCTTCGCGGCAAGCCCGATAAACAGCGCTGAAAGCAATGTAAAAACGTAAGCCTGCAGAAAAGCAACAAGTATTTCAAGTACATCAATAAATAAAACCATGGGTATTGAAACCGACGAAACCCATAATGCCTTAAAAATAAATATAAGACTTACAAGGCTGAGAACTACGATATGCCCTGCGGTTATATTGGCAAAAAGACGAATCATCAGAGCAAAAGGTTTGGAGAACAGTCCAATCAGCTCCACAGGGATCATTATCGGTGCCAACCAGACTGGGACTCCCGGGGTTGCGAATACATGCCTCCAGTGATCCCTGGTTCCGCTAATCTGGGTGATCAGAAAGGTAATTAGCGCCAGAACCATTGTAACAGCTATATTTCCGGTTACATTAGCTCCGAATGGGAAGAAAGGAATTAATCCCATAATATTATTAACAAGGATAAAGAAAAATGCGGTAAGAAGGTAAGGCATAAATCGTTCGAACTTGTGATGCCCGATATTGGGAATAGCGATTTCATCACGTATAAAAACAATCATTGGCTCAAGAAATCCATTAAATCCTTTTGGGACAATATCTTTTTTGCGCGAATAGGTATGTCCCATCCGTAAAAACAGGAATAAGATTACAATGGCTGCAAGCATCATTCCTGCCACTGTTTTGGTAATTGAAAAATCAAGGGGAGATCCTATTGTTTCTCCGGCATCATTTATTTCTACAATTTTCCCTGTTTCTTCGGAAAGTTTAATTCCATTATAGCTGTGACCATGAGCCAGTTTTCCCGACATAAAAAAATGAAAACCTGAAATATTGCTGTAAAGAATAACCGGTAAATAAACGGAGACGTGCTCTCCGTTCTTTTTGGTAAGGATATGCCAGTCGTGGGTATCTTTTATATGATCAATAATAAATTCGCCGGCTATGAACTCTTCGTCAGCAGTTTTTCCTTCTGCAACCGGTTGATCTGAGGCCAAAACCGTTATTGAAATGATAAATCCTGAAAGAATTATAAAAAATAATCGTCTCGAAAAAACTTTTAACCGGTTCATCTACTTTCCTAAGTTTTTTGTTTTCAACAATTTAACGAAAGAAAACAAGAGATATGAAGTAAACGATAAATA
>CAYGFI010000223.1:3189-6377 GCA_964349045.1 uncultured Chitinophaga sp. | reverse complement strand
TACACTTTACTCCAGAATCACTGTACAATTTGTCCAGAATATTCAATTATATCTAATTTTTGTTTTGTATTATACAAAATTCTTTTAAAAAATACATTTGAAAATGAATAATGAAATTTATTACATTTTAATTATCGTAAAATTATTACTAAGTACACTTCTTCACTCGTAACCTTCCTTAACATTTAGCTACCCTATACAACCAGCTCCGTTTTCTGGAATAAGAGAAAAATTCCCCAGCAAAAAGTGTATATTTGAATTGAAAATCAAATAAGAATAAAATGTCTGAGGATCAAAAAAAAAAATTAGAACAACAACTCTGGAATATAGCCAACACCCTCCGGGGTAAAATGAATGCTGACGAATTTCGTGATTACATCCTGGGTTTTGTATTCTATAAATACCTCTCTGAAAAAATGTATCGCTATGCCGACTCTATCTTGAAACAGGACAGCATCCGATACCAGGACATCAAAGAAGACACTTCTAAAGGAAATGAGTATATCGAAGCTATAAAGGAAGAATCATTAGCTACCCTGGGATATTTTCTTCGACCTTCAGAGCTGTTTAGTGTTGTTGCAAAGCGCGGGAACAGCGATAAGGAAGGGGAAAATAATTTCATACTCCAGGATCTTGCCAAAATCCTCACCAGTATTGAGCAAAGTACCATGGGAACTGCCAGCGAGGACGAATTTGACAACCTTTTCGAAGACCTCGACCTTACCTCTACCAAACTCGGCAGAACCGAATCCGCCAAAAACGAACTTATCGCAAAAGTTCTCTCCCACCTGGATAAAATCGACTTCCAGCTTGAAAACGCCGAAGCTGATGTGCTGGGCGATGCGTATGAGTACCTTATCGGACAGTTTGCCAGCGGTGCCGGTAAAAAAGCCGGAGAATTCTATACGCCTCAGGAAGTAAGCAAGGTATTGGCGAAGTTGGTTACCACCGGGAAAAGTAAACTTAAATCCGTTTATGATCCCACATGCGGATCGGGTTCACTGTTGCTTCGTGTAGCGAAGGAAGTGAAGGAAGTGAGCAATTTCTACGGACAGGAACTAAACCGTACCACTTACAACCTTGCGCGCATGAACATGATCCTGCACGATGTTCATTACCGCAAATTCGATCTTAAGCAGGAAGACACTCTGGAGCATCCCCAGCACCTGGATAAGAGGTTTGAAGCCATCGTAGCCAATCCTCCCTTCTCCGCACAGTGGAGCGCAAGCCCTCTTTTTATGAGCGACGACCGTTTCAGCCAATATGGGAAGCTTGCACCTTCCAGCAAAGCCGATTTTGCTTTCGTGCAGCACATGATTTACCAACTGGCAGAAAATGGAACCATGGCTATCGTATTGCCTCACGGAGCATTGTTCCGCGGGGGAGCAGAACAGCATATCCGCAAATACCTGATCGAAGACCGTAATTACCTGGATGCAGTTATCGGCTTGCCGGCTAATATTTTCTATGGCACAAGCATTCCAACCTGTATATTGGTATTCAAGAAATGCCGTGAAAATCCGGAAGATGTATTGTTTATCGATGCCAGCCAGCATTTTGAAAAGGTGAAAACCCAGAACCACCTCCATGACGAAGACATTGAGAAAATTGTCGAAACCTACCGCAAGCGCTCCGAAGAAGAGAAATACAGCAAGCGTGTACCTACGCAAAGCATTGTGGATAACGACTACAACCTGAACATACCACGTTATGTTGATACATTTGAAGCCGAGGACAGCATTGATATTAACCGACTGTCTAAAGAACTTGTAGAACTCGACATGCAAATAATGGAAACAGATAAGGTTATTGCGGAGTTTTGCAACGAACTTAAAATTTCAACTCCATTTAGACGATGAAGGATCAAAAAAATATACCAGCATTGCGTTTCCCTGAGTTTAATGGTGAATGGAAAAATAAAAAACTTGGAGAAATTGCAGAAAAGATACAAGATGGAACGCATTTTTCTCCAGTTGTCATAGAAGAAGGTCATTATAAATATATTACCTCAAAGAACATCAGGAATGGATATATGGATTTATCAGATATTTCATATATCAGTGATATAGCTCATAGAGAAATATACAGAAGATGCGATGTAAGGTTAAATGACGTATTAATAACAAAGGATGGCGCAAGTGTTGGTAATGTTTGTCTAAATGAACTTAATGAAGAATTTAGTTTATTATCAAGTGTTGCATTTATTCGCGCAAATAAAGCTATTTCACAGAATGATTATATTTATCAATATATTGTTTCACCTACAGGACAGAAAGAAATTCAATCATTTGTTTCAGGTCAAGCAATTACAAGAATTACACTGACTAAATTAAATTGTTTTAACATTTCATTTCCCACCCTCCCCGAACAAAAAAAAATCGCCTCCTTCCTCACCTCCGTTGACACCAGACTCACCCAGCTAAAACAAAAGAAAAACTTTCTGGAGCAATACAAAAAAGGGGTGATGCAAAAACTGTTTTCAAGGGAGATAAGGTTTAGGTATGATGAGGGGATGGAGTTTCCGGAATGGGAGGAAAAAATACTTGGGGATTTAGTTGATTATGAACAGCCAACTAAGTATTTAGTTGAAAGTACTGAGTATAATGAATCCTTTAAAACTCCGGTTTTAACAGCGGGTAAAACATTTATATTAGGTTATACGGATGAAACAAACGGTATTTTTGAGAATAATTTACCTGTAATTATTTTTGATGATTTTACCACAGCTACTCAATTTGTAGATTTTCCGTTTAAGGCAAAATCTTCGGCGATGAAAATATTATTACCTAAAGTAGGAGTAAATATCAAGTTCATTTATGAAGCCATTCAAGTAATTAAATATGAGATTGGAGGACATGAAAGACATTGGATTTCTAAATATTCTAAAATACCTATATTACTACCCAGTTATGTCGAACAAACCAAAATCGCCAATTTCCTCTTCTCCCTCGATGAAAAAATAAACCAGTGCAAAAGCCAGATTGAAAAAACGGAGCAGTGGAAGAAGGGGTTGTTACAACAAATGTTCTGTTAAAACAGAGAAGAAAATGGGAAAGGAATTTATTTTATATGAAATTTGGAGTTTGACTACCAGTGGAGCTTTTCAACGCGCAAATATTTATAATAATGACTCTGACGAAAAAGGTAAAAAAGATTTCAAAAAGAAACTCAAAGCTTTAATTATTGAT
>CAYGFI010000223.1:0-3179 GCA_964349045.1 uncultured Chitinophaga sp. | reverse complement strand
CATCATAAAAGTTACTGAATTTAGGCATCCTTGTTTAGCAAATGATAAACTCAAATATGGGGTTAGCCAAAAAATACTGAACCTCTACCTAAAGTATTTATGGTGTTTAAAGTTAATACCTGCACCGCCACATTTTCCGGTCGACAGGATTATTCAAGAGAAATTAAATAAAGGGGAATCTGTAAAAAATGAGGTTATTTCCTGGACAAAGATGGAAAATGAAGATCAATATTTGCAGATAATTAAGTTTGCTGAAAGAATTGCCCGAAATGAAAATATCAGCATTGCTGAGTTAGAATTGAAACGATATAGAAGAGAAGATTAAACTTAATGTCCAAGCAACCAGAACAAATACTCGAAGACATCCTGGTAATCCAACTTCAGAAGCTGGGCTACACCTACGTTTCAATTAGCGATGAGAAAGATCTGCTTGCCAACCTTAAAACCCAGTTAGAGAAACACAACAAGATAACTTTTACCCACAAAGAATTCGACCGGGTCCTGAACATCCTCACTAAGGGTTCTGTATTCGAGAAAGCAAAGACATTGAGGGAACGCCAGCACATTTTAAGCGATAACGGGGATAGCATCTATTTTGATTTCATAGAACAGGAGAACTGGTGCCAGAACCGGTTCCAGGTAACCAACCAGGTGAATATGGACGGCAGGTACAAGAACCGCTACGACGTTACCCTGCTGATCAACGGTTTGCCTTTAGTACAAATTGAACTCAAACGCAGGGGAATAGAACTTAAGGAAGCGTTTAACCAGATCAACCGCTACCAGCGACATTCTTTCGGGGCATCCATCGGTCTGTTTCAGTATGTGCAGATATTCATTATCTCTAACGGGGTCAATACCAAGTATTACGCCAATAACAAATACCAGTCTTTCAAGCAGACCTTTTTCTGGAGTCAGATCGATAACAAAACCATCACCCAACTGGAGCAGTTTGCATTCACCTTCCTGGATACCTGCCACATCTCCAAGATGATATGCAAATATATAGTGCTGAGCGAAGCATACAAGATACTGATGGTTCTGCGCCCATACCAATTCTTTGCTGTGGAAGCACTGATAGAAAGGGTCAGGAACACAAGCAAAAACGGCTACATCTGGCACACAACCGGTTCTGGAAAAACACTTACCTCCTTTAAGGCAAGCCAGATCATCATGAACATGCCACAGGTTAAAAAAGTGGTGTTCGTGGTAGACAGGAAAGATCTGGATTACCAGACCACCAAGGAGTTCAACTCCTTCAGCAAAGGCAGTATCGACGGAACCGACAACACCAATGCACTGGTAAAACAGTTTTCAGACGATACCAAACTGATTGTAACGACCATTCAGAAGCTCAATACCGCTATCAGCAAGCAGAAGTACATGAATCGGATGGACCGGCTGAAAGAAGAAAGAATCGTATTTATTTTTGACGAGTGTCACCGCTCCCAGTTTGGAGACACCCACTCAAGAATTAAAACATTTTTCAATAACATACAACTGTTCGGGTTCACTGGAACACCAATTTTTGTAGACAACTCCGTGAAAAACGAGAGAGGAAAACGCACCACGGCACAGCTTTTTGGTGACTGCCTGCACAAGTACGTGATTACCGATGCCATAAAAGATGAGAACGTACTAAAATTCTCAGTGGAATATGTGGGAAGGTACCGGGAAAAAGAAGAAAGCAAGACCAATATCGACATCGAGGTAGAGGACATCGACACCAAAGAGCTTATGGAATCCCCGGTCAGGCTGGGTAAGATTACCGATTACATACTGGCACATCACAACCGGAAAACCTATAATAGAGAATTTACGGCGATGTTCTGCGTCAGCAGTATTGACACACTGATTAAATACTACGAACTGTTCCAGACGAAAAAAGAAACCGGCGAGCATGATCTTCGTATTGCAACCATCTTCAGCTATACCACGAACGAAGACGACAGGGACGCAAACGGCTTTATACCAGAAGAACTATCCGTTGCCGAAGAACCACGCGTTTTGATGGGTCTGCATGCCCACAGCAGGGAAAAGTTGGACGAATATATAGTGCATTACAACAAGATGTTCGAAACGAACTTTTCAACCCGCGACAGCGAGTCGTTTTACAATTATTACAACGACATTTCGAAAAAAGTAAAGGAAAAGAAGATTGATATTCTGCTGGTGGTGAATATGTACCTCACCGGTTTCGACAGTCCTTGGTTAAACACACTATATGTGGACAAGAACCTCAAATACCATGGTCTGATACAGGCATATTCAAGAACCAACCGGATACTCAACGAGCAGAAGTCACAGGGCAATATTGTTGTGTTCCGGAATCTAAAGCAAGCAACAGATGACGCAATAGCACTTTTCAGCAACAAAGATGCTAAGGATATCATTATAATGGGACCATATGAAGATTATGTCAGGAAATTCAGCCTAGCATTTATTGAACTTTTAAAAATTGCCCCTACACTGGATAGCGTAAACATTTTAAAAAGCGAAACTGAGGAGCTTGAGTTTATCAAGGCATTCAGGGAACTGATGCGAATAAAAAATATATTAACCAGTTTTGCCGATTTCAGCTTTGAAAACCTGGTGATGAACGAACAGTTGTTTGAGGATTACAAAAGCAAGTACCTCGATCTGTACGATAAAGTAAAATCCAACCACCAGAAGGAAAAGGTATCAATACTGGAGGATGTTGACTTTGAGCTGGAACTCATCCACCGGGACGAGATCAATGTGGCATACATTCTCAAGTTGCTTGCAAACCTTAAAGGGAAAGACTCTGAAAAGCACCGTAAGGAGATTATCGACCTGCTAACCGGCGAGGCCAACCTCCGCAGCAAACGTGAGCTGATAGAAAAGTTTATCGAAGAAAACCTTCCCCATATCGAGGATTCGGATGATATCCCGGAAGCATTTGAGAAATTCTGGACTGAAGAGCAGGTCATTGCTTTTCAGAAGATGTGCGAAGAAGAAAACCTTGCCACTGGCAAAGTCGAGAAGATAATCGAAAGCTACCTCTTTGCAGAACGCGAACCTTTGCGGGATGAGGTGCTTGCATTAATCGAAGGAGAACCGCCAACGCTGCTGGAGAGAAAGACGGTTGGAGACAGGATACTTGGGAGGATATTGAGGTTTGTGGAGACGTTTATTAGTGGGATGGGACGGTAGAATGA
>CAYGFI010000222.1:0-6383 GCA_964349045.1 uncultured Chitinophaga sp. | reverse complement strand
TATGTACACCGCAGCCATTTCTAGAAATTATTCTATAATTAAGAAAAAAAGCGATAACCCGCTAAGATTATCACTTTTAGTACCCGGAGCCGGGATCGAACCGGCACAGTATCGCTACCACTGGTGTTTGAGACCAGCGCGTCTACCAATTCCGCCATCCGGGCAAAATGATGACATATATTTCAAAAAACAATTTTGTGATCCTAACCAAAACGTTCCTTCCAGGGCTGGCGGAATTGCTCCCGCCCTGCAGGCTGGCTCCTCCCTAAAAAGCTCCACCGGAGCTTTTCATTACGGTCGGCCCTGCCATCCGGGCTAAATGAAGGCAAGTATTTCAAAAAACAGTTCGCGAATATACTACAAAAGTCTATTATACCCAAACGGAATTTTGCCCGGCAATAGTCAGCAGTCAACAGGCAACAGACATTTGGACGGATATCATGTCCGTTAATGAGAATATTTCCACTTGCTGATCTGTAGCTACCCTTGAGGATTTTAAGCAGGATCGTGTTTCCGGCGACTGAACCACATTTGAGACGCACACAATTAACAAATCATATTCTTAATCCAAACACAGTGACATCATCAACCTGATCCAGATCACCCTTCCAATTTTTAAATGTTTGAACAAGTATCTTTTTTCCTGACCCAGTTCAGGGCAGTCTGACCATTTAAGGCAAATTCGACATTATACCCATCATCATCCAATAAATTGCCTAAAACCTGCAAATTCTTAAGATTGTCATCAACCATGAGAATTACTCCTTTGGAAGATCCGGTTTTTTGAGGTTTTATTTTCATAATGAACTTAATACTATTTCAACAAGAATTATTTATTTCAATTATGGCTATTAATCAACTGACGGAAAAATCAGTTTTACCATCGCTCCCTTATTTTTTAAATTTTCGATTATTATTTTTCCCGAATGGGCTTCCATAATTAACTTTGCTAAAGTAAGGTCCACTCCTAAATTCTCATCAACGTGAGTTTCTCCCGGCCTGAATAGTTTAAAAAGATTTTTCAGAGCAATTTCAGAAAAGCCCGGACCCTCATCAGAAATTTCACATGAGGTACTATTATTTTTATTTTCAACACGGATCATTACCGTTCCGCCGGAAGGAGAATAGATAACAGCATTCTCCAGTATTCCTTTAAAACACATCGTCAGAAGGTTTAAATCTCCGGTAATTAAATCTTTTGCTGAAAACGAACTGGTATCGAATTTAATATTTTTTGGTTTTGATTGCTCATTAATTGCAAGTAAAGTATTTTGAATCAACTCACTAAGATTGATTTTTTTTAAGCTGTCTTTTCTTAAGCCGGTTTTTAATTCGGTTATGGCTAACGCGGTAAGAGTAAATTTTTCAAGCCGCGAAACGGACGATTCAAGGATTTCAAAAAGCTTTGTTAATTTACTGTCATTAAGTTCGCTTTTGATTAATTCAATGGGCCCGACAATACCATTTAACGGAGTACGGATCTCATGGCTTATAATGTTTAAAAACTCAGTTTTAACATTGTCCAGCTCCATCAATTCCTCATTTGATTTTGCAAGTTTTTCATTGGATTTTTTTAACTCAGAGGTTCTTTCAGCCACTTTTAATTCGAGGATTTGATTTGTCATCTTTAATTGCTCCCTGTGGGACTTTAATTCAAGATGGGTTTTTACCCTTGCCAGCAATTCCCTTGAATCAAATGGCTTTGTGATATAGTCCTGTGCTCCCAGTTCAAATCCTTCAAGTATGGTGTTTTTATCTGTCTCTGCACTTAAAAATATAATAGGTACATCATCATAGTTCTTATTTGTCCTGATAATTTTGCAAACTTCAAGGCCATTCATTCCAGGCATCATAACATCAAGAAGAATCAGATCAAAAACCTGCTTTTTTATCCATTCTAAAGCTGATTCCCCGTTAATTGAAAATTCAACCCGGTAATTGTGTTGCTCCAGTGTCATACCTAATACCTGAAGATTTTTCGGGTTATCATCTACAATCAGCAATTTGGGTTGAGGGTTATCCATTGGGAGATTTTTTAATATGATCCGTAAACTTTTCTATCAATTTGGGATAGTGGTTGATCAGTTTGATCAGGGCCTCTATGTTAAAAGAATTAATAGCAACAACAAGATCGTTCCCATATTTCGTGAACATAGTAATGTTGAATTTATCTCCCAGGTCCTTAATACTGTTTCCGAATTCCTTTACCAGCTCTTTTGGTTGATGGGTTGAAAAGCTGTTCCAGGTTTCCATTAATTCATTATTTAGCTTATCAATAATGGCCCTTTTATCTTCAACTGATAAAGCCGGTATTATATCACCGGGTTGAACGGGGTCCGGAGTTTTCTTTGGCAGCAGGGTCCGGTGGGGCAGATTATTTGCAAGTTCAAGATATAATTCCGAGATCCTGACAGGTTTACTGAGCAATCCGACGAAATTTCCCTGAAGAATTTTTTCTTTTTGAGATTTCATCACCGAAGCAGAATAGGCTATAATGGGAATTTTATGCAATAACGGATCCTCTTTGATTAATTGTGCCAGCTCAAATCCATCAACGACAGGCATTCTTACATCTGCTATTATAAGATCAGGGACAATTTCCTTTGCCAGATTATAGGCCTGTTCACCATTTACAGCTTCAACAATTTTAATAGGAGTATTTTTGAGAACATCTTTAATGAGTCTGCGGTTAATTTCTATATCATCAGCAACTATTAAAACTGCAGGCTCAAAAATTATACCTGAAGTATCGAAATCAAGCTCATTGTCTGTAACATTAAGATCTCTTGTATAATTTACATCAGGGATCTTAACTTTGAACTTACTACCCTTGTTGAGGACAGATTCGACTGTTAACGTGCCGTTTAATAATTCAACCAGTCTTCTGCTAATAGTCAGGCCAAGGCCGGTTCCGCCAAATTTTTTAGTAATTCTTCGGTTTTCCTGTTGAAATGCTTCAAAAATTAATTTTTGCATTTCCCCGGAGATACCAATCCCGGTATCTTCAACCTCAATAATAAGATCGATATACTTTTCATTTTTTACATCATTTATTTTCAAAATATGAGGATTTTCAGTCCAGACTGAAATTTTGACGTATCCCTTACTGGTAAATTTTATTGCATTACCAACCAGGTTCACCAGTATCTGCCGGACACGAATCTCATCTATACATAAACCCATTGGAGTACTTGATGAAATATCCAGAATGAATTTTAATTTTTTTTCACATAAACTAAAGGAAAATATCTTTTGGATTTCACTGAAAAAAGAGTGAGCATCGATAAATTCAAATTCGAATTCAAGTTTACCGGCTTCGATTTTTGAAAGATCAAGAATATCATTAATTATTGTGAGTAATCCCCTGCCACTGGTTTTTATGGAGTCAAGATAATTTTTCTCAGTTTCTCCCGTGATAAGATTCGATAATAATTCAGAATATCCCAACACTGCATTCATGGGCGTACGGATTTCGTGACTCATATTGGCCAGAAATTCACTCTTAGCTTTATTCGCTTCCTCTGCCTCTTTCTTTGCCTTACTAAGCTCTTCTGTCCGTTCATTTACCAATTCCTCAAGATGATCACGATGTTTGAGCAATTCCTTTTTTGCCTGATTCTTTTCTGTAATATCCCTGCAACTCTCATATATGAGTCCACCGGGTAATAAAACCGCGTTTAAGTCGGTGAAAATGGATTTGCCATCTTTTTTTATAAGTTCATGTTCAGTAAAGACTTTACCTTCGCTCAGTATTTGCTTAAAACTATTAAAAGTTTCATCTATTTTATTTGGAGGTGCAATATCTAAGATTGTCTTAGTCTTCATCTCTTCTGCTGTAAAACCAAGCATCTCCGTTACTGCCTTGTTGGTATACACATACTTCCCCTGTGGATCCGTAATAAAAATGGCATCCGCGGAATTTTCCATTATTGACCGGAATTTTTCTTCGCTTTCCCGTAGAGCCTTTTCTGCTATTTTACGCTCGGTGGTTACCTCGGTATAGGTGATTATACCTCCGATTTCCCCGTCAGCCCGTTTCCAGGGCCGGCATTCCCAGCGGTTATAGGTTATTGAACCATCGGGCCTCACAAAATAATCATCATCATTTCGCTCTATCCCACCTGCCAGACAACGTTGATGTACATCCTTCCATTTTTGCGGCATCTCCGGAAACACTTCGTAATGATGCTTTCCAATTATATCCTGTTCCCTGATATCATAATCCAGGTAGTAACGGTCACTGACAGCTATATAATTAAGATTATTATCATACATAGCGATTGCATTGGGATCGTGTTTGACAATATATCGCATATTCTCTTCGCTATTCCGTAGCGCCTGTTCAGACTGTTTTCGTTCGGTAATATCTTCCACGGTTCCATCGTAATAGATAATTTTTCCTTCAGAATCATAAATGGCTTTAGCATTTTCCCTTACGAATATATCTTTTCCATCCCGGGATGTCCATATAGCTTCCAGATCTTTAACCTCACCGTCTTTCTCAATTTGATCAAAAAATGACTGGCGTTTATAGGAAGGACCATAACCTTCTTCTTCAAGGTCTCTTGCAGCAAGTTCTTCAAAGGATTGAAAACCAAGCATTTTAACCAATTTCCTGTTTGCAAGTAATATTACTCCCTGCGAATTTGTTCTGTAAAGCCCTACATATGCATCATTATAAAGATTGCGGAATCGTTCTTCACTCTCGTACAACGCCTCCTCCGCCAGTTTTCGCTCGGTGATATCCCTTGATATACCAAATGTTCCTATAATGTTATCATCTTTGTCGCGCAGAGGCATTTTGACAGTAGCAGCCCATGTGTCAGAGCCATTGGAAAATGTCTCCCGTTCCTCAATGCTTATTGGTTGACCGGTCCGGATGATTGCCTGTTCATCTTCGTATGCCTGCTGTGCATGTTCATCAGTGAAGAAGTCAAAGTCTGACTTTCCTACGGCTTGCTTTGGATCTTTTAATCCGAAAAATTGTGCCTGAGATTTATTTATTCTGATGAAGCGTCCTTCCCTGTCCTTAAAATAGATATGATCCGGCAGATTATTAAGCAGGGAATAAATCAGGTACTTTTCCTGGTCAAGCGCCTCTTCAGCGCGTATTCTCTCGGTAAAGTCCATGACAGAATATAAAACTCCTTTCTTTGGATCATTTTTATCGAGAGGAGTTAAGCTTAAAATAATATTTATTATGCTACCGTCTTTGCATTTCAACTTTGTTTCTACAGATCCTGTTTCCTTGTCAGCCAACTGACTGTATATATCAATACCAGCACTTTCGTATTCATCTTTTGTTTCATACAATAAGTCAGTGTTTTTTCCTATTAACTCTTTTCGGCTATAACCTGTCATTTTACAGAAAGTATCATTTACTTCCATAAAAACCCTGTTAACTGTAAGGCCAATACCAACAGGCGCTACCCTGAAAATACTTTGAATTTTTTCAACATTTTCTTTTAGTAATTGATCCGCGGCTCTTTTCTCCTTTTCATTTTTGTGTTTTTCAAGAGCCTCCTTAACTGCAAAAGGAAGCCTGGTCATATGTTCTTTAATAACATAATCATTTGCCCCGGCTTTCAGGCATTCCACTGCTGTTTCTTCATTCATTGAACCGGTGAGGAGGATAAATGGCATGTACGGATCATACTCCCTTGCATCGATAAGCGCTCTCATACCATTATAGGCAGGCATCATATAATCGGAGATAACGATATCAGGATTAAATTCGTTCAGGACTCTGATACATTCATCCTGTGTATCGATCCTTTTATATTCAGATATCAGCCCTTCCTTTCGAAGTTCAAGAACCGCAAGTTCTGTATCGGAAGGGAGGTCTTCTACAAATAGAATTTTCAGTTTTTTTATCCCTGTCATTTGAATAATTTTTTAATATCCGGTTGCTGGTTGAGAAGCAGCCAATACATACCTATATTTTTCACTGATTCAATAAATTTGTCAAAATCTACGGGTTTAACTATATAACTGTTTACTCCCAATCTGTAGCTTTCAACCATATCGTTTTCTTCCTTGGAAGATGTAAGGACAACTACCGGAATAATTTTTGTAACCGGGTCAGATTTTAGCGCCTTTAAAACCTCCAAACCATCAACCTTAGGAAGTTTCAGGTCCAGAAGGATAAGTTTTGGAGTGTTTTCCCGTTTTCTATCCTTAAACTGCCCACGGGCGAATATAAAATCCAGAGCCTCCTCGCCATCGCATACCCGGATCACATTATTGGCGAGATTGTTTTTCTTCAATGCCCTTAAGGCAAGTTCTGCATCGTTAGGGTTGTCTTCGACAAGGAGAATTTCGACTTCGTTGTTCATGTTTTTATTTTTTGGTTACATAATCGTGTGATATTTCTGAAAACTTAC
>CAYGFI010000221.1:0-6405 GCA_964349045.1 uncultured Chitinophaga sp. | reverse complement strand
CATACCTGAAAACTTTAGTGCCTTCATCATTATTTCTATACTGTGTTGCAACCCTTCCTAAAATATCATAGGTAAGAGAATCTATATTTCCATTAGCATCCAGTTGGCGGGTCATCTCTCCGAATTTATTATAGCGGTATAAAATCGTTCCTGCATTGGGATCCGTAAGGGAGGTTTGCCGGCCATAAATATCATATCCCATGGTCCAGGTTGATCCGTTGTTGGAAGTACTACCCGGCTTTCCGACGCTTTTATAAGAATAGGTGATAGTCCCGCCATTGTCAGTTGAAGTGATCACGTTTCCCTGGGAATCCATTGTTTTGGATGAGGACTGCCCTCCACTGGTAGAAACCTGTACTGTTTTACCGGAATAGGTGTAATTTGCAGTCCCTGCATCTGAAGATTCCTGCACCTTTCGGCCATACATGTCATATACAAAAACTGCTTTCAAAGGGATTTCTCCTTGTTTCCAGGGTGTTGATGCTGCTGTTAACTGTCCTTTGTTATTGTAAACATATGAATTATTCACATAGATTCCATCAAATCCGGTTTTTTGAGTTTTTAATACCCGTCCGAATGCATCATAATATTCTTTGACCGTTGGCGCTCCGGCTGTTACAATTTGCCTGTAATAAACAGCGCCAAAAGGCCTTAAACCTGTTGTCCAACCATACGTTATTCCCTGGCTCTGCCCCAGAGAGGATACTGAAGTGCTGGTTAATACTCCAAAATCATTATATGTATTCACTCTTACGAGATTTGTATTTGGAGCTGTCTCAGTTACCACGTTTCCTGTAGCATAATCATAGGTTCTTACAGTTTGATGACCTAATGCATTTATTGACTTCGAGATAAACATATTTTTAGTTTCGTATACAAAACTGTCACGCCGGCTTGTTGTCCCGTCACTTACCCTTACTGAAACAGGATTTCCATATGCATTATATAAATACATGGTTGTGACAGGACCAATTATTTGCTTATTAAGTCTGCCGGAATTCGCGTAATATGTATAATTGGTTGTTAAAGAATAGGTTTGTGCATCCAGGTAATGTTTCCGGATAGTGACCACTGTCTCAGGTTTTGAAGGCAGCCAGGTACCGGCGCTGGAAAATCCGGAATATGTAACCTTATTATAGGAACCATCATCATAGGTTTCACTTTGATATTTAAGGTTTCCATTTTCATCATAATAAAAACGTTTTGTAACGATAACCCCGGAAAGAAAATCTTTTTGTAAAGCCACGTCCAACCGCGGAAAAATGCGTTTTCCTCCCAGGCATGTATCAGAATTCGTGTAAGTGGCCTCTGAAACGGGTAAAATTACAAGCGAATCAGATACAATGTTAACAAAGGATTTTTTTAAAAATGGATTATAATAAGCGGAGTGATATTCAAATTCTTCAATTGACTGAAGTTTTGTGGTATCATTGATTGAGGTAACTTTTTCAAAACCTAAAAAGCCCTTTCCCTGGACGTGAACGTTTGCTCCATGGTAAGAATAGTTGGTTGTTGAATAACTATGATCCGGATTTTCAAAGGCTATGGATGACACATTATATATTGGCGCCTGATAACTAATAACGGGGAAGGTTTTGGTAGTTCCCTTTGTATAAAAGGAATTATTTGATAAGGAAGCGTAAGTAAATTTTGTTTTATATCCAAAGCCATTTTTAATGGCTGAAACAAAGTATTGTGATTTTCCCCTATAGGTATTCATAAGTTTGTTGGTGGTACTACTTCCAAAATACAAGTCAAATACTCCATCACCATTGAAATCTCCAAAATTGAAATACGAATATGATATTGGAATATCTGTTTGTGGATCATATATATGAACATTGAACATTTCACCGTCACTGTAACCAATATGCAGAAGAATTGGTGCTGTATAACCTGGTATTTCCGGATCAATAATATTCTTGCCCTTTCCAATTACTACAATATCACTTTTCCCGTCTCCATTCATATCATTTGAAAAATAGCTGTTTAGGTAAATACTTGTTTTAAATCCTGAAAAAGTTGTATCTTGTTGCTGGTAAAATCCATTACCTTTTGAGATACTTTTAGTCCAAATATCTCCAGTTCCATAAGTAAAAATATCAGTCATCCCATCTCCGTTAAAATCCCCATACAGATTTTTATCACTTTTGGTAGGATAATCCAATGAACAAATTATATCCATATTTAAAGTTTCGTTTTGCAATTCATAAAATCTGCTTCCATTTTCATCCAAGACCATCAAATCAGTTTTCCCGTTTCCATTCATGTCTAATTCTACATTTTGGATTTGTGAATATAAGGAATCAGCAATACCCCAATTAACTGATGTCTGCCCAATTACGACTACTGAAATACCTCCTCCTGATGGAAAAGTATATTCTTCTATGGCACAATTCACGCTACCATTTGGGTTTGGAATTTTAAATAATAAATCGGTTTTCCCGTTACCATTAAAATCACCTGAACAAATAGTTCCAGATGGGAAATATTCAAGAAAATAGTTTTTAATATCAAAAGTAGTACCTTCTGAAATTAAAAAATAATGATGAGTTGAATCTTTAGATAAAACAATATCCTCTAATCCGTCCCCATTATAATCTCCTGTATTAAATTTACTTACAGTTAAATTTTCGGGTAATGAAAATGAGTTTTTAAAAATAAAATTTCCAATACTATCACTTAGATATAAATTAGCTGTCTCTTGAAGGCCAATAACAATAAGATCTATTCTGCCATCACCATTATAATCTCCAAAGATTTTTTTGCCTACACTTGGATTATTTATTGCTGTTTCTATAAGGCTATCGATTGAAACACCCCAATCAATAAAAGTTGAATTTAATCTTGAATTATTCTTTCCGGATTTAATAACTTCTTTAAGTTTTGAATCTATATAAATCATTTGATATTTCCCTACAGTAGTGCTCCCGTTCTTAATGGTAATAAGATTAAGGAGTTTGTTTATCATTATCAGTGATCCAGCTAAATATGAGGTTAATGGGATGTCTCTAATTTCATATCCAAACTCGATTGAGTAATCACTAGTTGTATTCGGATAACACGTATAGTTAATATTACTTGCATAAATTTCCCCGGTACCAGTGTTTTTAGTATAAGTAATGGTATAATAATTCCCGGATTTGTCGCTAACCTTATTTAATTTCCAGGTATACCTGTTTGCGGTTCCCTGGGCTTCCATTCTTGAATCAGCAGTATATCCGTAGAATAATGTCATACCGTCTTTTGTTTCAACCTTAAATGAGTCTGGATTTGTTGCCGTTCCTAATAATGTAATTTTAGAAAATGATTCAATTTCTGTCCTGTATTGATTACCGGAATAGTTTATTAGCCTTTGTCCATCCAAAGCAAATTTATCATTACTATCAAAATCAACCTCATCAATATAACCCTCATGGTAAAAATTTGTTTGTACCCTGGTAATACTTGAAAGTCCTGCTAAGCCCCAACCCGGACCCATTATACCTTCGCCTGATTTGCTGTTGTAAACTAAAGAAAGATTAGGCCTCATTCCTGCTCTTCCGGGAGGAATATCAATCGGAATAACATAATTAGCGTCACCTGTTGCTCCTACAGAAGCAGAACCATTTATGGAACCAACCGGATAGGAAGTAACAACGTTCAAATCACTGCTTTCCAATGTTTCAGTAAACTTATAATTCGAATTTGTCGTGGTTGGTATAATTTTAGCCACCATTTGAGTTGAGGAAGTTGCCGAATAATTAAAACCCGGCTGAAGGGTAATCGAATTTGTGGCTTCATATAGTTTTACCCCGCTTACGGTTTGGTTTAACGTTAAATTGTCGGGATCTTGTCCCTGAATCCGGTTTCCAAAAAGAAGAAACAGAACCAGAATTGCAATAAGACTATTTATCTTGAAGATCATATTGTTAAGCTTTTAATCAGTACCTGGTTATTCTTTTATTATCTTCCACTCACTAACTTTCCCATCTAAACTTAGTTTCAGGACATAAATACCTCCCGGGTAGGCACGAAAATCTATATTGAACTGATGTTCCGGAATTTTGTGCTTTTTCAGTACGGTCCCGGTAGTACTGTAAACACTATATTCCACAGGGATTTCAGGTGAAAGACCGGTTACCTCTACTACCAGTTCCCCCTGAGTTGGATTGGGATAGATACGAATCTGTGTTTCTCCGATTTCTTCTTTGAATATTTCCTTTTCAGGTTCATCTGCATATACGCTATCCTCTGCAACAGCGCTCTTTTTTAATGTTATGCTCCTGGTTAACCGGTTCCCATTGTCATCGTAGGTATAATATACCGGTGACTGTGCTCTGATATTGACACTAAAGAGAAAGCACAATACAAAAGAGAAAAATACTTTTTCTGAAAAATTGGTACAGGGTCTCATCGGTTTAATGTATTTTTTTATCGTTTTTATTACTTTTAATATTAAGCCTTTACGTTGAAAAAAATCAGGTAGTTTTCCGGATTAATTATTACCTTATGTTGCTTTTATAAAATCGGTCGACCTTTTTTACAATCAATAATTTTCTACCACATGTATTTATACCCATTCTAAAAACTTCAAGAGTCGTAGGGACACTTTATATTTTTGTGTAATCGGGTTCATTTTCTCTTGTTTACCTTTTTTTCTAAATCATCAATCCTTTTATCTTGGTCAATGATGTACAATGTAAGTTCTTCAACTTTTTGCAACAGCAACTTATTCATCTCAGCTAAGTTTAAGCCATCCTCCAAAACTTGTTTTTCGGCAGGAATGGAAGGTAAATGAGACCACTTTTGAATATAAGCTTCCACTTCCTTAAGAGGCATTAAGGAATAATCTTTTTTGAATACGAAATCCGGGAAATTATTTACAGTAACCAGCACTTCTTTTGCCACAACAGTACCGTTAACCTTTAGAGCTATGGTAGGATCTACATTGGTTGTTCCAATTCCCATTCTACCATTTACAGCGACTATATCGGTAGAGAAATCTCCATATATCAATGGCGATGAAGTAGAAGAATTATCAATATACAATTTACCTGATCCTGTAGCATACTGCCCTGAATAAGATCCAATGAAAACATTTCCAATCCCTGCACCAATAGTTTGGCCTGATCCATAACCAATGCAAACATTTTGCGAACCAGTTGTATTTCCTGTTGCAGTACTGCCTCCAATAAACACATTTAATGTGCCTGTTGTATTGTTTAATCCTGCATAAGCTCCAAGAAAAGTATTAGCACTTCCTGTGGTTGTTTTGAAGCCACTTTGTCTTCCTATAAATACATTTGCATAACCACTTGTATTATAGTATCCGGAATAATAACCTAAGGCAGTATTAGAGTGACCTGTTGTATTTTCATAACCTGAGTATGATCCCCCAAAAAAATTAAGATTTCCGGAAGTTGTCTTTTTTCCTGCAAAATGGCCAAAAAAAGAGTTATTATTGCCTGTAAGCACTATTCCCGCGTTATATCCAAAGTTAGAATTTTGGAACCCTCCCGTTCCAGCGTCTGTTCCATAGTAGGTGTTTTGTCCGGAACTATAATTTACTCCCGCCAGAGTGCAAAACAGAACCATTAATATTTTGATATTGTGCTTCATTGTATTGGTTTTAAATTAGTATTATGATTCAATAAGGTAAAAAAGTCGAATAATTATTTATTTGTGATCTTTTGTTCAATTGCAGATATTCTTAAATTCAGTTGATCAATAACTTGTTGCTGTTCAATTAGCGCCTTCACCAGTATTGCAACTAAAGAATTATGATCAATTGAAAGATCATTGTTAGGCCCGACTGACACAACTTCAGGAAAAATATCGTTAATAGTATAAGGATCCAGTAATACCTTTTTCTCAGTAATGATATTTTCGGTATATTTTAATGAAGCTGAATCTACAAGGGCATTATCCTCGGTGTTCACTACTTCTTTTACTATATATACTCTGGTTTCTGTACTTAGTAAATCATTTTTACTAAATTGATAAAGTAATTCAGTTACGTTACCATCCAATGTACCTTTTGTTATGGTTTGTCCCATTAGATTAGGTCCGGAAATCAATAAAATGATCAGTAAGATTTTAAGGGATAAAGTTTTCATGTTTACTCATTTTTTAGTTATTTATTTTTGCCTTTAATTATATAAAATGTAATACTGCTACTGGTGGATTAATTCTAATTAGTTTTGACTTCATCAAAAACCTGGATATTTTAAATCATTTTATTCCATTTTATAATTTTATATATATGCTTTTATAGTTTAATATGAATCATGACATAATTGTTACCCGAAAAATCAAACTTTTTTTCGCTTTTATTAAAAATATTTTTTAAAGCATTGATTTTGATATAATTAGTTTATTGATTTTTTTTAAGAAATCATAAAGAGATATGAAACTTATCTCGTG